>DIKC01000123.1 GCA_002421565.1 Desulfobulbaceae bacterium UBA5628
CCCCACCCCCCCCGCCGCCCGGCCACCGGCGAGAAAGCGGGCTGGCGGCAATACACCGGCCTGGCCGATCTCGCGGCCGGCTGCCGTTACGTGGCCGGGCAGCGGGAAATCGCGGCCCTGCTCCTGGTCAAAAGCGGCTGGGCCTTGTCCGGCGGGATCCTGGTGCTGCTCACCATCTTTGGCGAACAGGTCTTTGCCGGCGGCGGCCACGGTGGCGGCAGCGGCATCCTTTACAGCATGCGGGGAGTGGGGGCGGCGGTGGGGCCGATCCTGGCCTGGCGGTTGCTGGGGGAAGGGGAACGGGCAATGTACCGCTCGATCGGGTTCGCCTTTTTCATGGCCTGCGCCTCCTACCTCGCCTTCAGCCAGTCCCCGACCCTGGCCTGGGCCGCCCTCTTCGTCTTTCTCGGCCACCTGGGCGGTTCGGTGCAGTGGGTCTTCAGCACCACCCTGCTCCAGAAGTCGGTGGCCGACCTCTACCGGGGCCGGGTCTTTGCCGCCGAAATGGCCCTGCTCACCCTGATCTTGAGCCTTTCCACCTACTTCACCGGCGCCGCCCTTGACCGGGGTACCGATCCCCGCCTGATCGCCATGTCCCTCGCCCTGATCTTCATCCTGCCCGGTCTGCTCTGGAGCCTCTACGCCGCCCGCCGCCGAACCGACTGAGCGACCAATCGGCCGTCTCGATGTTCCCGCCGCCACGCCATTGCTCTTTCCTATTTGCGCCGGCCGCCAAAAAACAGCACACTGGCAGAATGCAACAGCCGCAATCATTGTCGCCCAGAGGAGCAGACGAATGTTATACGAACTCGATTGCCGGAAGTTGGCCTGCCCTGCCCCGGTCATCCAACTCAAGGAATTACTGGAAAAAGAGCGGCCCGCCTCGGTGCTGGTCGTGGTGGACAGTCAGGCGGCCAAGGAAAACGTCAGCCGTTTCCTCAGCTATCACAATTTTCAGGTAAGCGTCGAGCAGCAAGGAGATGACTTCCAGATCAGCGGCAGCATCGATCCGGCCACCGACACCCCGGCCTGCGAGATAATGCCGGAGGCCGCCCTGCGGCCCGAGGCCGGCCCCAAAAAAATCATGGTGCTGGTGGGAAGCGCCCGCCTGGGTCACGGCGACGATGGTTTGGGGGAGGCGCTACTGCTTAATTTCCTGAAGACCCTCAAGGAAATGGGGCCGGAACTGTGGCGGCTGGTTCTGGTCAACGCCGGGGTCATCCTCGCCACCCAAGGGGCCGCCGCCCTTCCCGTCCTCCAGGCACTCGCCGCCGAGGGGGTGCAGATTATGGTCTGCGGCACCTGTCTCACCCATTTTCAACTCCTGGATAAAAAAGCGGTGGGCGAGACCACCAACATGCTCGATATCGTCACCTCCATGCAACTGGCCGACTCGGTAATCAATATCTGAATCGAAGATAAGCCCCCGCCCCAGAATTTTCGGGGCCACTTCCAGCCGCATTACGAATAACTCAAACGCAGGCGCTTTTGTCGAGGTCTGGCATAACCACCACCGGACGGTGAAGACGAGTGGCCAGGCGGCGCCATTGGCGCTTTTGCACGGTTCGGCCTTGGGGCGAGAGGGCGTACAGGAGTACGAAAACAATATCGCTGCGCTTGCTGGTGGAATCGAGCAATTCTTTTTCCAGATCGTCGGAGCTCTTGATGCTTCGGCAGTCGATCCCCATCTCCGCCAGCATGCTGCTGTCACAATCCGGGCCGATGGTCAACGGCGCGGAACCGGCATAGAGGATCTCCAGAGTGGCCCCGGCCCGGCGGCACAGATTCATGGCATGCCGGAAGATCTCCATGGACAGGGAATGGGTGCCAGTTCCAAGCAGAACCTTTTTGCCGCGCTCCCCTTGGCCGCTATCTTGCTGGGCCAATTGCCTGGCAGTCTCATACTCGCCGGCTTCGGCAAAGGCGGCGGCGCACATGGTATCCTGCAAGGTTTGCCTGAAAATCCGCTTCATCTCCTCACCGTCGCACCGGTTCTCTTGCGCCGGCGGAATCGGAGGCGACACGTCGGGACGGAGCGATGGCAGCCTCCGTCGATGGATCGAGAAGGGTTCCGGGGTCAAGCATCGTGAGGGCGGTATCGCCTTCGTTCGATTCGGCGAAGGTCACCGCCATCATCAGACGGTTGAAAAACGATAATTTCTTTTTCATGTTCTATTCTCCTTTAAAAATCAAACTTCCTTTCAGACCGCGAGCGGCCGCAATTCCTGGCGATGGCGCAGGCGGTCCAGGACTTTTTTCAATTCTTCAAGCCGAAAGGGCTTATTCAGGCAGGCGGCAGCCCCGGCCTTGAAGGCCTCGGCGACATGCAGACCGTTACCCAGGCCGGTGATCACGATCATCCGGCACTCCCGGTCGTAACCACGGGCCTGGCGCAAAATCTGCAACCCGTCATTTTTCCGCATCTTAAGATCGGTGATCACAAACTCAAACCGCTGCCGGGCCAGGGCGGCCATGGCCCGGTCGCTGTCGGTGAAAGCGGCGACCCGGAAACCGAGCTTTTCCAGCAGGGCCGTGAGGCGCTTAACGATAATCGGCTCGTCATCCACCACCAGAACCGAATTGGCAACCGCCGGGAGCGGGCCGGATTCCTGTTTGCTTTCTCCCATCAGGCGCCCACCACATAAACCGGGCAGTGGGCCAGGCCGATGACCTTCTCGACGATATTGCGGCCGGTGATTCTTTGCCAGAATCCGACCTTCTGCCGACCCATGACGATCAGGTCGCATCGCTCCTCCCGGGCCACCTCGACGATTTTCCGATCGATCTCACCCTGTTCAATTCGGGTCTTGATCAAGGTCCGTTCGGAGCGGGCGATATTTTTTACCTCTTGGGAAAGTTGCTCGCTTTCACCGTCGATTACGTCCCGGATATTCTTGATCCCGGTCAGGTGCAATTCCCCCTCGTAGGGCGGCAACACCTTGAGCACCGTGAGCCACGACTTTTCCTCTCCGGCCAGCCTGATCCCTTCATGCACCAGATGCAAAGAAGCATCTAGGGCCACCAGAATTTTTCGCGTTCCCTTCATTGTTGTCACCTCGTCACCAGCACCGGGCAGTCGGCCGCCATGATGACCCGTTCCGCGGTGCTGCCCATGATTGCCTTATCCAGGCCACGCCAGCCGTGGCTTCCCATCACGATCAGGTCGGCGCGGTTTGCGGTCACGGTTTCAATAATTCGATCGGCCGCATGACCGTCGCTGATCAGGGTATCGACCCGCACTTCATGTTCGGCGGCAAGGGCCACCCCGCTGTCGAGAATCTTGCGGGCCTCGTCCCGCAGGTTTTGTTTCACCGATTCGGTTTTGAAAAATCCGATCATTTCCTCGTACCGCGGAATCACGTAGAACAAGGTGACCGCCGATCCGTCCTCCTTGGCGAAACGGCAGGCGATCTCCAGCGCCTTGCGGCCGGCCGGGGAGCCGTCGAAAGGCACCAGCACCGAGGGATAAATCCCGGCGCAGGCATCACATTCGTTTTTCACCACCAGCACGTCGCAGGGCGCCGCCATGATGACCTTGGCGGTAACGCTGCCCATGACCAGTCTTGTAAGGCCCCGGCGGCCATAGGTCCCGAGGGCGATCAGATCGGCGCCGGTCTCCGCGGCCAAGCCGGTGATTACCTCGGGCGGTTCGCCTTCCCGGACCACCACCGGCATGGTGATGCCCTGGGCCTCGGCCTTGGCCCTGACCTTGTCGCAGGCGGCATGGCCTTTGTCGCTACGTTCCCGCAAGAGCTGCGGCTTATGCCCGAATTCCTCCTCGTCGAAATAGACCCCGTGCACCAGGGTGGCCTGGCCGCCGTGGCGTTTCAGCCAGGCGGTGATTTCCCGCACCGCCGCCTGGCTGAAGGGGGAGTCGTCACAACCGATGATGATATTGGCGTACATTAATGGGCCCCTCCCTGTTTTCTGAAAATGGCGCCGGCCCCGAAGCCGCTGACCAAGGCCACGATGATTGAAAAAATTCCGTAGATAGCGCCGTTGTTCCTGGCCAGGCCGGCCAGGTATTTCACCGTTCCGGCCTGTTCCACCTTGACCGCGGATTGGGCGGCGGCAACTACTTGGCCGTCCTTGACCTCGTATACATCAACAGCGTAGTCGCCAGGTTTGGCCTGAAAAGGCCAGGCAAACACCGTACGATAGATGCGCTTGCCGTTTTCATCGGCGAATTCGATTTCGCCCGTCTGCTGCGCATAGAGGTTGTGCTGTTCCTGGAATTGAATGAATTGGCCGACGATTTCTTCCTTCTCGCTCTCCGTGGCGGCGGGCTCCACGACCAGATGGCGGCCAAGGGCGTCATATCCCAGGACATGGCGCTCCGCTTCCTCGGGCTTCATCATCTCCGCGATATTTTTTGAACTCTTAAGCAGATAGAGTCCGGGAACCTGGGAAAAATGAAGATCGCCGACGTTCATCCAGAGCAGGCCGCCCACCTTGCCTTTGCGTTTAAGGCTGACGTCCCCCTCGGCGGCGCTGATCTTGATAATCAGGTCCGTGCCCGGCTCGCTTTCCCCCCGCACGCTGACCGTGCCGCCGTGGTAAAAGGCATCAATGTAAAGATGGTCGTGGTTGACCGTGGTGGTCAGCTTGACCGTGAGCGGTTCCCGCGCGTCCTGGGCAACCTCGGCCCCGGCCGGTAGCGGCAGCAGCAACAGGAGCGGAAGAACCATCCCGGCCAGGCCGCGGAAAATATTGGTTTGCGTCATATCGTAGCTCATTAGTGGCCACCTCCCTGAGAAAGCAACAGATCCGGGGTAAGGGTCAAATCGAAGACGATCTTGACCGTGACTGCCAGCACGATCACGGCCAGCAGGATTTTCAGTTGGTCGCCCTTGAGTTTGCGGCCGAAGATGGTGCCGATCTGGGCCCCGATCACCGAACCGACCAGCAGCAGCACCGCCAGGATGAAATCCACCGTATGGTTGGTATAGGCCTGGAGAAAGGTGACCTCGATGCAGGTGAAGAGGACCAGGAAGAGCGAGGTGCCGACCACGGCATGCATCGGCATGCGCAGCATGTAGACCATAACCGGGACCATGAGAAAGCCGCCGCCCACCCCCATGATCGCGGCCAGGACGCCGACAAAGGCGCCCAACAGCAAGGGAATCAGGGACGAATGGGTAACCCCGGAGCGGCTGAATTCCGTCTGCAACGGCAGGGAGGCGAGGAATTTCTTCATCCCCGAGTCCCTGGCAGGAGCAGGGGCGTCCGCCTGCTCGCCCTTGCCTTTCCGGAGCTGCGCCAAGCTCTCGCAGAACATGTAACCTCCCACCCCGCCCAGCATGACGACATAAGTGATCTGGATCACGAAATCGGCGTTGCCCATGGCCTTGAGGACCTTGATGAGCTGGACCCCCAGCCCCCCGCCCAGCAGGCTGCCGGCAAGCAGGTACAGACCCATCTTGAAATCGACGTTGCCGAGTTTCCAGTGGGCGTAAGTCCCGGAAGTGGAGGCGGCGACAATCTGGTTGGAATCGGTGGCCGCGGCCACCGTGGCCGGAATCCCCATCATGATGAGCAGCGGCGTCATCAAAAAGCCGCCGCCGACCCCGAAGAGGCCGGAGAGCAAGCCCACGGCGAATCCCAGGCCCATGGGCATCAAGGCATTGATACTGGTGAGTGCGACTGGCAGGTACAGATACATGGTTTTCCTTTGCTCCTTCTTCTTTTATAAAGCTGTTGTTGATTGATGCCCGGCGGGCTTGTCGCCGCCGGGGGTTATGGCCTTGTTCCGTTTGGTGACGATCAGGTAATGGAGAATGCCGCCGCCCCGCCGGCCCGGGCCCTGTTCGATTCTCTTGCGGATGGTCAGCAGTTCCCGACGACGCTTTTGCAGGTCCTCACCCTCACCCACGATCAGGATGGGGCTCTCCAGTTCGGTCAGACACCGGACGACCTCTTCGACAAAGCTCCCGGCGATGGTGCGACAGTCGATGGACACCCCCTGTTGCTCCCCTTCCCGGCGGATTTCCCGGAAAGCCGTTCGCCCCTCTTCTTGCTGGGCGGCCCGATTCTTTGCTTGTTCGGGCAGCACCAGCAGGAGATTGACCCGCATGTCCGTCCGCTTGGCCAGCATGATGGCGTGCAGAGCCACATGGCTGAGGGCCTCCGGGCGGCTGGCCGCGGCCAGCAATCTGTTTTGGGTACCGTTACGGCGGGGGGCAATCTCCATGCCGGGCAATCTCCATCTTTCGAGACCTGATGCAAACTGGTCTCAGCAGATGGCAATATCCGTACCGGAGAAATTATTGCCGTTATTTCAAGATGTTGGCTGATGGCTCCCAGAGCTGGCGCCACGGGATGTTCAATTACGAAACAGCCAACAGAAAGAATGGCTTACTTTCAGGATGTTACAAGGAGGGAACCGGGGAATCGCCGTGTTCATAATTGAAACACAGACAACGGGGAGCGAAGAAGAACGGCGCAGAAAAGAGGGAAAACATCTTGTAATGATTATCGAAAATAAAATTAACCGGCCAACCGAGGAGGGACTCCGGCCAGCCAGCGGATGACGCCCGCCCCGGTTTGCGAGGGCGGAAAGGGGGCCATACCCCAGCCGGATTGTTCAATTGTGAAACAGACTAGGTAAGCCCCATCTCCTTAAGCTTGCGCCAGAGGGTGGTGCGGGAAATACCGAGCAGCTCGGCGGTGCGGAGTTGGTTGTTGCCGCTGTACTTATAGACTGCGCGGATATAATCGCTTTCGTAATCGCGCAGGGAGAGGATGCCGTCCGAGGCCACGGAGGCGATTTGCAGCATGCTGAGATCCGGGGGGAGTTCGCGCACCGTCAGGATGTCGCTCTCGGCCATTGCCACCGCCCGTTCGACGATATTCTCCAGTTCCCTGACATTGCCCGGAAAGGAATAAGCCAGCAGCAACTGGAGAAAATCCCGGTCGGGTTCCTTGATCTTTTTGGCGAAGATCCGATTGTACTTGTCGATGAAATGGGCGACCAGCAGCGGGATGTCTTCCTTGCGCCGGCGCAGGGGCGGCACTTCCAGGTAGACCACGTTGAGACGATAGAAAAGGTCCTCGCGAAACTCTCCGTTGGCGGCCAGTTGCTTGATGTCCTTGTTGGTGGCGGCGATCACCCGGATATCGATGCGGAGCGGCCGCACCCCGCCGACCCGCAACAGGGTCTTTTCCTGAAGGACGCGCAACAGCTTGACCTGCATGGAATGGGGCATATCCGCCACTTCGTCGAGAAAAAGGGTGCCCTTGTCCGCGGTTTCCAGCAGCCCCGGCTTTTCCGAGACGGCGCCGGTAAAGGCGCCTTTTTCGTGCCCGAACAGCTCGTTGGCCATCAGTTCCTCGGTAAAACTGGCGCAGTTGAAGGGCACGAAGGGGCCGTTTTTCCGGGGGCTCTCATGGTGCAGGGCCCGGGCGATCAGTTCCTTGCCGGTGCCCGATTCTCCCTGGATGATCACCGAACAATCGACCCGGGCCACCTTGTCGATCACCGAGAAGATCTGCTGCATGGCCGGGCTGCTCCCCACAATCTCACGGAAACGGCGGCGCTGGTGGACCTCCTCCTTGAGGCGCACATTCTCCAGGGCGAGACCGACCTTGTCGGCGGCCTTGGCCAGGATCAATTTGAGGGCATCGATCTTGAACGGTTTGGCCAGGTAGTAAAAGGCCCCCTGCTTGGTCACCTCCACGGCCGCGTCCAGGGAGGAGTAGCCGGTGAGGACGATTACTTCGGTGCAGTCGGATATCGCTTTGGTCCGTTGCAGCAGCTCGATTCCGTCGAGTCCCGGCATCTTGACATCGGTGATCACGACATGGGGCGGCCGGGCCTTGATCGAGGCCAGGGCGGCCTGGGGGTCGGAAAAAACCGCCACCTCGTATCCCTCGGCGGTCAACGTCTTCTTAAGCCGGGAGAGGAGAATTTTCTCGTCATCCACCACCATGACCCGCAGCCGTTGTTCCATATCAGCCTTCCCCGCCATTGTTCCGGACCAGCGGCAGACGGATACGAACCAAGGTGCCGCCCGCTTCCGGAGTCTCCACGCTGATGGTGCCGCCATGTTCCTGGACAATGCCATAGCTCACGTAGAGGCCAAGTCCGGTGCCTTCGCCGGCCGCCTTGGTGGTGAAGAAAGGATCAAAGACCCGGAGCAGATCTTCCGGGGCAATGCCCGGGCCGGTATCGGCAATCTCGATGACCGCAAAGATCCCTGTCTCTTCCGGGGCCGCCGTGATCGCCAGGATACCGCCCCGTTGCATGGCCTGCACCCCGTTGAGCATCACATTGACCAGAACCTGCTCCAGTTTGCCCCGGTTGCCCAAGACCGGCATCGGGGTCTCGGCGATCTCCTGGCGCAGGTCGACATCATGCAGGCGCAATTCATGGCCCACCAATTTCACCGCTTGGCGCAGTAGCCCCCGGACATCGTATTTCGCGACCCCGGACTCCTTAACCGATCTGGCATAGCCCAACAGATTGTCCACCACGGTGGAGGCGCGCTGAGTTTCGGCCAGAATATCCTCCACCAGTTCGGCCAGTTCCTCGCGGGACAAATTGTAACGGCTTTCCCGGATGGTCTCGGCGGAGAGGGAAATATTGGCGAGCGGGTTGTTGATTTCATGGGCCACCCCCGAGGCCAGGATCCCGATGGAGGCCAGCTTCTCCGATTCGATCAACTGAACCGATTTGTCCTGCAGCATCTGGATGGTCTGGGCCAGGGATTCCCGGGAGAGTTCCAGAGTGTCGAGCATGGTGTTAAAAGAGCGTTGCAGAGAGATCGTTTCCACATCGCCATGCACATCGATCCGCAGATCGGTCTCCCCGGCGGCAATCCCACGCGCCGTGGCCTCCAGCCGCTGCAAGGGGGCGATGATGGCCTTGGACAGAAACCAGGTGAACAGTGAGCCGAACAAGGCCAGGATCACCAGGGCTCCCAGCAGCAGGCGCTGGGAACGCACCACATACCCGGTGATATTGGCCCGTTCCCGGTCGGCCAGCTTGGAAATGATCTCCTCCATGCCGGTGGCGGAATTCCGGATGGCCGTCAGCAGCCGACCTTCCTCCTGGCTGTGCGCGGAGAGCTGGCGCACCAGTTCCAAGTAGTCATCGCAGATCCGGGGCCCGGCCGGATCGCCGTCGCAATTGGCGCGTAAGGAACTGACCATCTCGGTCAGATCGTGAAAATATGCCTGCTCCATAGACAGAACATAATTTTTTTCCAAAAGCCGAATTTCGAAGATATCCCGGATCTGGTCGGCTCGTCCGCTGTCGATGGCCAACTGTTCAAGTTGACGCCCGCTTAGGCGCAAACGGGCAATCAATGATTCCAATTGCCGGTGGTTGCGGCTGAAATCATCCATACGCGAGGAATAATCGGTCAGAAAATCGATGAGGTTGCGATAATCATCTTCGCCGAAGGCCTTGATGATGTCGGGCTTAAAACTGGCAATCAGGTCCGACAGGCTGACAAGTACGGAATCGATGCGTTCGAGATAAACCGGGTCGCGCCGAATGATGTAATTTTTTTCATTGCGCCGCAGTTCGAGCAAGGCCTCCTTGGAATCGTCGGCGATCTCCACCAGCCTCTGGAGGTCAACCACCCGGCCGATCTGACCGTAGACAAAAATGCCGAAAATAAAGGCGATGGCCAGATAAAGGGTATATCCCAGCAGCATTTTATGAAAGATTCGCAGACGCATAACGAAACGGCCTATAGGCTGATCCTTTTTTTGCTAAATTTCTCTTTTCACCTCAAAAAAACTGGGGGAAAAGCATTTAACTCTCTCGCCAGTTAAGCCCAAAAGAAGAGCACCGACTGGCATCAGCGCACACCGATGGGAAAGCGGCGGGACAGCCATTCGGGAAAACCTCCCCGGTAGGTCGAAACGTTTTTGTAACCGGCTTTTTGCGCCGCGACCGCGGCGGAGGGAGCCAGTCCTCAGTCGTAACCCCGGCAATAAAACACCAGCGGGATATTTTTGTCGCTGGGCAGCAGGGATGCGATCTGCTCGAACTGGTCAGGGGGGATATTGATCGCCCCACTGATATGGCCCTGCCGATACTCCTGATTGGTGCGGACGTCGATTACCATAAGTTGGCGGGGTTGGTTAAGGCGGGCCTTGAGTTCCTCGGCGCTGATATTAGGGATCTCCCCGGCCGTCGCCGCCCCGGCTAACGGCAACAGCAGCGAGAGGGCCAGGATCAACGCGACAATCTTCTGGGGCATATTTTTCTCCTTGGTTGTTTGCTGGTTGCGATAGTATCCTGTTTGTACGCTTAGGCTGAAAAAATTTCAAGTAACCAGGAGGAGAACGCCATGAAAAAAATCTTGGCAGCCGGAGGCATCGTGGCGGTGCTGCTGGTGGTGGCGGTGGCGCTGTTGTGGAGCAATATCAATACGATAATCGAAAGGGGGATTGAAACCATCGGCCCTAAAATACTGCAGGCCGAGGTCACCGTCAACAAGGTCAATATCGAAGTGACCGAGGGGAGCGGCACCATCAATGGTTTGACCATCGGCAACCCCAAGGGTTTCAAGACCGATTACGCCTTTAAGCTGGGCAGCATTGCCGTGGCCCTGGATCCGGCTTCCCTGACCACGGACACGGTGCGGATCAAGAGCGTCGTCATCCAGGCCCCGGATATCATCTATGAAGGACTGACCGGGAAAAGCAACCTGGAGCAACTCCAAGCCAATGCCCTGGCCTTTGTCGGAGGAGGCGCGCAAAAGACGGGGGCAACCGATTCCGCCGGGTCCGGCAAGAAAGTACGGATCGATTATCTTAAAATTGAAAACGGCAACATCGGAGTGAGCGCCGCCCTGCTGCAAGGCAAGAAACTGACCGTCCCCCTGCCCACCATCGAACTCCGGGATATCGGCAAAAATAAAGACACGACCATGGCCGATGCCCTGGGCCAAGTGCTGGGAGCCATCAACAAGGCCGCTCTGCCCGCGATCCAGAAAGGGATCAGTGCCATCGGCGAGGGTTTGAAAGATGCCGGCCGCACCTTGCAGGAAGGGGCGGAGAAAGGGTTTGAAGGCATTAAAGGGCTGCTCGGGAAATAACGGCAAGAGGGCAGGAAATCATGGAAAAGGAAATCGCCACCATCCAGACCGCCGTCAACCGGATCGTTGAATTCTTTATCGATTACAGTTTTCAGGTGATCGGGGCGATCATCGTCCTGATCGTCGGGATAATGCTCGGGAAATGGGTCGCCAACGGCATTGAACGGCTATGCGAAAAAAAAGGGCTGGATGTAACCCTGGCCCACTTCATCGCCTCGATCGGCAAAGCGGTGATCGTGGTTTTCGCGGTGATCATCGCCCTGAGCAAATTCGGGATCACCATTGCCCCGTTTGTGGCGGCGATCGGCGCTGCCGCCTTTGGCGCCACCTATGCTATCCAAGGGCCGCTTTCCAACTATGGCGCCGGCCTCTCAATCATTATCGGCCGCCCCTTTGTGGTGGGCGATACCGTCCAGGTGGCCGGGGTGTTCGGGATGGTGGAGGCGGTTAAAATGGCCTACACCACCTTGGTTACCGAAGACGGGGTCAGGATCACCATCCCCAACAAACACATTGTCGGCGAGATCCTCCACAACTCCGGCGGCTATCGTATTGTCGAGGGAACAGTGGGAATCAGCTACGGCGATGACCCGGAAAAAGCACTCCGGACGATCCGGGAAACCATGGCCCGTTTCGAACAGGTGGCACAGACCCCGGCGCCCCAGATCGGGGTCGAGGCCTTTGGCGATTCTTCCGTCAATATCGGCTTCCGCTATTGGGTGCCGACCCAGAAATACATTGAAAGCATGCACACGGTGAACCTCGCGGTCTACAAGGCGCTGGGCCAGGCGGGCATCACCATCCCCTTCCCGCAAAGGGTGGTAACCATGGTCCCGGCAGGAGACTGAGCCGGACTCTGGCGCGACCATTCGCCTGGATAGCAATGACCTGCGTTCAATCCAGATACTGAATTTCGCCGGCGTATTCGGTGATCAGGGTGTGATGATGGCGGAGGAGCAGGCCGCCGGTGGGATCAATGCCTTCCACCATTGCCTGATATTGGGGGGATTGCTGGACATCGAAGCCGAAGACGACCTTGCGGCCGATGGTGTCGCTGAGCTTCAGCCAGGCGGCGAGCAGGGGGTGAAGAGGGGCGGCGAGGTCATCGGGATCGCGGCCGTCGGCCAGTTGCTCGGCTTCGGCCTCATGGAGCAAGCCGATATTCCAGGCCAGCTTACTCAGCAGCCGGGCCGCCACCTCTTCCAGGATCAGGGGGGCGACGGCCGCCTCCTTCATTGAGGTTGCCAGGTCGGCCAGTTCCGGCGGAAAGCGGTCGTTGTTGACGTTGAGCCCGATCCCGATCAGCACGTATTCCTCGCCGAACCGCTCACCCCGCACGGTTTCCACCAGCACCCCGGCCATTTTACGGCCGCCCAGATGAAGATCGTTGACCCATTTGAGATGGGCCTCGATCCCGTAATGGCGCACGGTTTCGCAGCAGGCGACCCCGGCGGCCAGGGGATAAAGGCGGCCATGTTCGGGCAGGAGGGTGTTGACCAGAACCAGGGTCAGCCAAAGACCGCCGGGCGGCGCATGCCATACCCGGCGAAAACGGCCCTGGCCGGCTTCAAGCTGATCGGCCAGCAGCACCAAGCCGGAGGGAAAGGAACGGTTTTCCGTTTCAAAACGGCGGATCAGCTCGCGGGCGTAATCCATGCAACGGCCTTGGCGGGTGAAGCGTTCGATCCGGCTGCCCACCATCGCCCCGTAGCGGCCGATCCGCGCTGCCCGCTCCCGGTCAAGCAAAGAACTCCGGCCGGGGATTTCCTCGTCGGCCAGCAGCCGCGCCACCGCTTCCGGGCTAAGAGATTCTACTCCCATTCCGCTTTGACGCGGGTGATGATCCTTTCGATCATCGGCAGCCGATCCTCCGGGCAGACCCCAAACAGCGGTTCGCCCTGGTCGAGACTGATCCCCGGCTGGAAGTAAACCGAATGGATGATCCCCGGCTCGCCCTCGTAATAAATCGGGGTGTCGCGCTTCATCAGCGACATGATCACCACCTCGTCGCCGGCCTTGATCNNCCGTGCTTGTCGATCTTGGCCTGCAAATCGAGGGCGAAGAAATACTTGGCCCGTTCCGGGGCGACAAAGGGGGTCAGCACCTGACGGAGAATGCTCTCGATGATCTCTTTTTTCTTCAGGGGATGCTTGATGGTGAGAATCTTTTCCCCGGCCTCGACGAACTGGCCTTCCAATTCCCCCCGCACCGAATCCACCTGCCCGTTGGTGGTGGAAGTGACCCGCTTGGGATTGCGCTCCCGCTCCAATTCGTAAAGCATGGTGCCGGGGATATGATGCCACTGGCCGGAAACCCCCTCCACCGCATCGCCCGGCCGCACCTTAAAACGGAGGCGGCCGGTGTGGATGGTCCGCACCTCCTGATAATCAAAGGGGTCGGCCCGGTAACGGCTGAGAATGGCGTCGAAATCTATTTCCTGTTCCAACATGACGGTCACCCGCTTATCTATAGTACAAGTTGCCGCCGCCCATGGTCATCAGCGACTTGTGGAGATTGCGGCGGAATTCCCGCCGGTCCCAAATCCCCTGGATGTGGCCGCGTTTCAAGGCGCTACGGGCGCTGTGGTAGTCAGGGGCGATCTCCTCGCCGGTGGTGTCCCGGATCACCCGCGGCCCGGCAAAGCCGATCCGGCTGGAACGGATGGCGAACTGATAGGGCGAACAGCCCAAAAAGCTGGCCACCGGCCCGGCATAGGAGTTGTTGTCGTAAACCACGATATAAAGGCCGCCGGAATCGATGTATTCCCGCACCGCCATGGTGCATTTCGGCATCTGGATCACCCCCAGGGTGCCTTCGTGAATGCGGATGCCGCCGGTGGTGTGGACATAGGACAGCAAGGGCCGCCGCTTGATCCTGGCCAACTCACAGGCCCGCACGAATTTTTCCCCCTCGGCGGCGCCCACCGTGCCGTTGCGGAAATCGCTGTAAAGCATGGCGGTGACGATATCGATCCCCATCACCCGCCCTTCGAAGGTAATCATCGAGGAACGGCGGCCGGTCTTGGCCCGGGCCGCAGCCAGCTTCTTATCCAGGCCGGGAAAATTCAGCGGGTTGAGCGAGCCCAGTTCAACATTGAATTCCCGGATTGAGTCCGGCTCAAAGAGATGGCGCAGATACCACTGGTATTCCAGGGGAAAATGGTGGCCGCAATTTTCGCACACCCCGCAGAATTCGCCGTAAAGATCAGGCACCCAGAGATCCTTGCAGCCGTGCTTGTCGGCGTTGGGACAGGTAACGGTGCGATCCTCGTTGGCCAGGGGGCTGGTGTAGATGTCGCCGTACTCGATCACTTCCTCGGCCGTCCCCCATATGGTTCCGGCCCGGGCCGGACGGTCGCCGGGCTTGCGGGAGATGAAGTCATAGGCAGCGGTAAAGGGTGAGGAGACCTGTTTGATCAAAACCGACCCCTCGCCGGAAACATCCTGGATCACCTTCTTGACCTGCTTGTGCTGGCTTTTAAGAATATCGTAGCGGAAGGTGTAATAAACCTTGGCCACTTTTTTCCGGGCCGCATCGCACCAGAGCGAGCAGGCCGAGACCTTTTCTTCGTAGGCCTGGCTGGCCATCTGGCGGTACTTGCGGGAACGGAACTGGAGCAGACGCCGGGCCTCATCGCTGTTCAACTCCCAGGAAATGTCGATCAAAGGTTCTTCGGGAACTACCTCGCCGACTTTTTTCATTTTCAGTTCATAGGCCCGGAAGGCGCGCAGACTCTTGGTTTTCAGCACCACCTCGTCGGTGGCCCGGATCACCTCGGTCTTGATTTCCCGAAAAAAGGCAAAGTCGTCACGCCGCGCCCCCAAGGGCGGCTCCTGGATCACCCGGTCGATGGTGCCAAGCCGGAGGTTGTCGTCGGCGGTGATCAGCAGCCGTTCGGCGCATGATTCCACCAAGTCCTTGGGCGCCTTGGCCCCTTCCTTGACCTTGCCCTCGATCGCCGCCGCCCCTTCCGGCGAAATCACCGAATAATAGCCGTGGGAGAACATCAGGCGCAGATCGCCCATCCCCACCGCCTCGGCCCCGCCGGAGCCGCCTTCCGAGGTCACCGCGATCAGCGGTACCCGCAGCTTGGCCATCACGTAAAGGTTGCGGGAGATCTGCTGGGCGGCGCCAGGGTATTCCTCGACCGGAAAGGCGCCGGGGGTGAAAACATAAAAATGAATGGGAATCCCCTCGGTCTCGGCAACCCGCATGTAACGCAGGGCCTTTTCGTTGCCCCAGGGCTTGGTGCTGCCGCCGTTGCGGTACTCCTCGCCGTGGCCCTTTTCGTGGCCGATCACCATCACCTGCTGGCTGATGTTCTTGTTCTTGACCCGGCGGACGATGCTGGCCCGCGCCACCACCAGGGCCGGGTCGATATTGGCGTCTTCCTCGCCGCCCAGCTCGGTATAATCCTCATAGACGTTTTCCAGCAGATCCTTGAGGGAAAAGCGCAGGGAACTGCGGACGATGCGGACCCGCTCCATGGGAGTGAGGTTTTCCTCGCAGCGGCTCTCCAGGAAGGCGAGGGATTCCTCAAAGGCGCGAATCTCCTCGGCCATCTCCTCATGGCTGTACTCGTAAAAACAGTCCCGGAGGCGCACGAATTTCTCATGCAGACTGGGCAGGTTGCCCCACTCGCCGCCTTCCTTGATCCAGCCGAGGTAGGTGATTCGCTCCTCGGCCTTGAGCAACCGTTTGCGTAAATCTTCCATGGATTGAGACACCTTGGTCAGAAGGTCAACAGGCGATCGAGATTGTCCGCCAGGTATTGCAGATTGGTGATGATCGGGCCGCCGGCCGCGGTCTCGCCTTCAATCACCGTTTCCGCCAGAAAACGCCGGGCCCGCTCCTTGGCCTCGGCCATGGAATCCCCCCAGACCAGGGCCAGGGCCAGGTTGGGGTCGTAATCGCTGGGAATGACATAGGGCCGGTCGGTGGGAACATGGCTGTAAACCGCCGACCAATCATATTGCGGATGGGAGAAGCGGGAAATGGTCCCGATCCAGGGGGCAAAGCCGCGGCTTGGATCCTCGGCCACGATCCGCAACTCGATGCTGGTGCCGCGAAATTCAATGTCGTTCTGGGTGTAGCCCAGGCGGTCGCCCAGGGCCAGACGAATCTGCTCGCGGATCAGATTGGGGTGCTGGCCGTTGATGTAGCTGATCCGGGCCGAAACATCGTTTTCCACCTGAATCCGGGTATTGACCTCCAGGAGATAGGGGCGGCCGTCGCGGCTGACGATCCACTCCCAGGTGCCGACATTGTCGTAGCGCACGTGGGAGGCGAGCTTGAGGGAGTAATCGACGATCCGTTCCAGCACTTCCGGGGCGTTGAAATCATAGGGAAAGCAGGTGGAATCAAAACCAGGGGCGGCCTCCAGCCGTTTCTGGCGGCCGGTGCTCTGAATCGTGCAGTTGCGGGTGCCGAAGTGGACCCGCTCGCCGTGGCGGCTGCAAAGCAGTTGCACTTCCAGGTGGTTGTAGTCCCGCAGGCATTGCTCGATGAGCACTCCGGGGTCGCCGAACTGCCGCTTGGCGTAGTTCTGAACCTGGCGGTAAACCCGGCGAAACTGCTCGATTTCGTGAACCTCTTCAATCCCCATCCCACCGCCGCCGGCCGCCGCCTTGACCAGCACCGAGGGGTGATGGATGTTGCGTTCAGCCTGATCGGCCAACAGATACTGGGCCACTTCCTCGGCTTCCAGTTCGTTGTAAATCGGCCCGTCGGTGCCGGGAATGGTGGGAATGCCGAGGCGGTTGGCGACCCGCTTGGTGTTGATCTTGTCGCCCAGATCCTTGACCACCTCCCACTTGGGGCCGATGAAGGTCAGGGGCTGATCCCGCACCGTCACCCGGCGGGCAAAACGGAAATCCTCGGAGAAAAAGCCGTAGCCGGGGTGGATGGCGGTGCATTTGGCGTGATCCGCCACCGCCAGCAGATCATTGGGGTCGGTATAGCTGGAGACCCGCCAGGCCCGCCGGCTGTTGCTCTGGTTGTCGATATTGCGGCGGACATGCTCGGACTGCTCGTCGGCGGCGGTGTAAACCACCGCCCAGTCCAGCCCCAAATCCTGGCAGGCCCGCATGATCCGCAGGGCGATTTCACCCCGGTTGGCGATCAGTACCTTTTCCTTCACGGCAAACCTCGGTCAGAGTCCGGGCGCGCCCCGCCCACCGGCCGACGCCCCCAAAAGAAAAGGAAAAGAGCAAACAGAACCGCATCCTCCTGCTTGACAACTTTTCCTTTAAGTTCCCTACCTGTACCCGATTCCCTCCCAAAAAGGAAGTTTGAATTCGGGTCTCATATACTTGCTTGCCGCCGGGCCGTCAATTTTTTTTATGACCACGCCCATATCAGACGGGGCTTCCATCCTTATGGCCCCAGAATCCCGCCAGCGGCCCGGCAAAGGTTTTTGGCCGATACCTGGCAAAGCCATCCTCATCCAGAAAGACGAAGTCGTAGCGGATTACTGTCGAGTGTTGAAACACATAACTGACAGCCTAAGCTGTCAGGTTGACTGAAAGCTTAGGTGTCATATCTGCCACAATGGATTCGTATACTGTTACGGCTTTGGATGCGCGGCAACTGGAACTGGCTTTGTGTCTTTTGCTACACGCAGCTGGTTGTCAAGTTCAAAAACTTGATGCTTCAAGTCCCGCACCTCTTCTCTCAATCTTTTCGCTTCATCTTCCATGTCATTGCGACGCTGATTTGATGCTTTTACTTCGGACAATAGGACAGCTTGCCAGTGGTCACTGGAAGCATTGTTAACCCTATCCTGTACGAATGATGCACATGCAAGCAAGGCAGAAATGCCCACGGCAAAAACAGCAATTAGTAGCTGATTCCTTGTTGTGCGTTTGCTCTCGACATCTCGTTCATCCAGCTTCTCAAGCAAGGTACTTGCTGCTTCAGCGAGATCCTGTAGAGTTTTTGCTGATTGCTCAGTCATCCGCCCAGTCAGTCGGATTATCTCCCGATCCTCAACACGCTCACTGTCTATCTTCTTCCGGAGTTCGGCAAAATGATCATGTGTCTCAAATGACTTCGCCTCGAAAGCAGGTATCTCTGTCGCCTTCAATAAACGATCGAAAATCTCCCTGCTCTTCCCAAGTTCCAGGCTACTCTTGCGTACTTGATCGAAGATACCCCTGGTCGAGCCGAACGCTTGCTCATACAACTTGCGGTTCTGACTTGCCTGTTCCTTGATCTCTCTTCGAAGCAACCGATCCAAGAATGACGAAGAAGTCTCACCTTGGCTTCGGGATAGCGGCTCCCGCTCCTTAGCTTCCCCTACAAACACGCTCGACGAAGCATAAGACTCTGCGAGCGCTTCCACCTCATCATCGGACAACTGTCCGACTTGTTCAACTGTGATTGCGACCCGTTCCTGTTCCAACGAGTACTCTGGAGACAGGCTGGCGATGCAGGGCAAGAAGCTCCTGATTCGAGCAACTGGATCGCCGGTAGAGATACGTTCGTATCTTCCGATATCAGAAACCCGCAAAGGAAAAAGGTACAACTGGCCAATCAATGTTTTCACCTCGGCTACAGGCTCCAGAAAGCTGTCAATAGCCAGCCCCTTCTTAGGTTTTTTACTCTCTGGGCCGGGAAGAGAGTCTTTGTCTTCAAACATTACTTCTCCATCATCTTCTCGCTAATGTCATAACGGGGGTCCAAAAAGGGAAAAAGGAACTTTCTCGAACGCCCTCATCTGTGTCTGGTGAACGATTCAACAACCTTGCACTGCAAGCAGATCAATCCCACTAAAATGTGAATCGTTGGTGACGAGAAGGGCATTCTGTGAGAGGGCTGTGGCCCCGATAATAGCATCGGGGAGTTTCAGTCGTCGATGGCGGCGCAGGTCAAGGGCCAGTTCGATCATGCCGCTGTCATCATGCGACAATGGCACGATTGCAACCCGCTCGCAGAAGCGGGCAAAGCATGCGCGGTCGGCTTCGGAAAGGCCGTCAAAAGCAAGAAATTCGAGGTACGAGATAATCGAGATGCCGACATACTCTGCGGCCTCAAGAAGATCGGCCAACTCACGGTTGCCTGCCAGCAGAGAAACCACGGCATTGGTGTCAAGCAGAAAACGCCTTCTACCACTCATCACGAATGGCCCTCTGGGCGGCTACCGCGTCTCCTTTCCATGAGAGTTGTCCGCAAAGATCCGTGAAGCGGTGTCTGGCGGGCGAGGATTGCACTGGCTTTATTTTTCTTTTTCGCCGCTCAAGCAAAAATTGATAAAACTCGCGAATTTCCCGGCGAGAGGCAGGAGGGAGAGGGGATAAGTCAAGCTGATCTACTGTTGTCGGCATAGCATGTACCTCCTATTTAATGGATAATACGCTACCACAGGGGTGAAGCAGTGACAAGCCCACAATGCGGTCACACCTGCCCCCAGCTTATTCCCCTGCGCCTCAATCCTCTTGTGGTAATTTGAGCAATCTTTCACTGCGCCAAACCCTGACGATCCTTACCCGATCTCTGTCCACCCGATAGACAATCCGAAAAGGAGCACGGATAAGCTCCAGCAGAAAATCCTGCTCAAATTCCGGCACCATGCGGCCCATGCGCGGCTGGCTGGACAGCGACTCAATGTCGGCAATAATTTCCGCGACTAATCGGCTGCCAACCTGCGGCATTGCCTGATCGGCATAATAGGCAAGAATATCTTCCAGGTCCTGAACCGCGGACTCCGCGAAGGTTAAGGGCATTGTTCCATCCGTTTTTTTACCTCGGCAAGGGGTGTCTCGCGTCCTTGATCCAGTTCCAACATCCCTTTGACCACGGCCCGCATAAAAGAACATTCCTCTTCGGCCTTTTCATAATCCCGCAGATCCTGCACCACCGCCACCCCTCGTCCGCGGCTGGTCAACAAGACCGGCCGATGCGCCTCGGAGACATGCCGGACGACTTTACCGGGGTTTGCTTTCAGATCGCTTAACGGGATGATATCCTCTGAAAATCTGGTATTCATGATATGGTCCTCCTTGAAGGGCTGTTAATAGCCCTAACCATAGCAGCCACAAAGAGCACTGTACAGGAGAAATTTTTGATCACCCCGACAATCGGGCGACAATCGGAGACCACTAATTTAATCCTACCACCTCAGCCACGCTTGTATCGAATAACCGGAACTTGCAGAGAGTTCAGCTTGACACCCGGCCGCTCCGTCACTATAGTCAGTTGCAATCAACCATGAGCAACGAAATATCCCTCAGATAGCCAACATGAACGATACCCCCTCCCCTGACCAGCCTCCCTCGCCCAGGGCGGAAGAGCCTCTCTTCCGCCGACTCCTCAATCTCGTAGGCATCGGCCGGCCGCCGGACAGCGCCGAGGAAATCGAGCAGGAAATCCAGGAAATCCTTGACGAAGGCGAGGAACAGGGGCTGATCACCCCGGAGGAAGGCGAGATGATCGCCTCGATCCTGGAGTTCAAGGACACCCTGGCCCACGAGGTGATGACCCCCCGCACCGACATGGTGATGGCCGAGGCCGCCACCCCGGCCGCCGAGCTGATCCGGCTGATCACCGACAAGGGTTTCAGCCGGATACCCATCTACCAGGAAAATCCCGACCAGATCATCGGCATCATCCACGCCAAGGATCTGCTCCCCTTCTGCCTCAACCAGAGCCGGCCGCCCCTGGCCGGCGACATCGCCAAACCGCCCTGGCTGATCCAGGAAAACCGCAAGATCATCGAACTGCTCAAACTTTTCCAGAATAGCAAGACCCACATGGCGATCGTCACCGACGAGTTCGGGGGGGTGCGCGGGCTGATCACCATGGAAGACATCCTGGAGGAGATCGTCGGCGACATCGGCGACGAGCACGACCGCACCGTCCGGCGCTGGAAGATCGTGGACGCCAACACCATTCTCACCGATGCCAAGGTGGACATCGAGTACGTCGAGGATTTCTTCAAGATCGAACTGCCGGAAGGGCCTTACGAATCGGTGGGCGGCCTGATCGTCCACCACCTGGACCGGGTGCCGGAACCCGGCGCCACCATCCTGGTCGAGCCCCTGGTCTTCCAGGTGCTGGCGGCGGACAAGCGGCGGATCATCGCGGTCAAAATCCACAAGCAGACATGAGCGGCTTCGGGGCGGCCTTACTCAGCGGCATTCTCCTCTACCTGGCCTCGCCCGGCGCGGCCGGGG
>DIKC01000193.1 GCA_002421565.1 Desulfobulbaceae bacterium UBA5628
GGATGAGTCTGGACAAAAACGGCCAAGGCAAGTGAAATCGGCAAGGAGCGAGGCCATGAGCAAGGTAAGCAGGCGCGATTTCCTCAAGATGACGGCCGGCACCACCGCCCTTCTGGCCTCCGGCCTGACTCCGGCCAAGGCGGAGGCAGCGGCTGTCCTGCCCCCGGAGGCGGTGGGCATCCTCTACGACGCCACCCTTTGCATCGGCTGCAAGGCGTGCATGGTCAAGTGCAAGGAATACAACAGCCAACCGGGCGGGGCGCTTTATCAGGAGGGGCGCGGCATCCCTTATGAGTTACCGGCCACCGCCCCGATCTGGGACGCGCCCACCACCCTCTCGGACAAAACCGTCAACCTGATCACCGCCCACCGCCAAGGCAGCGGCCTCAACAAGGATCAGGCCGAAGAGGGCTTTTCCTTTGCCAAGCACCATTGTATGCACTGCCTCGATCCGGCCTGCGTCTCGGTCTGTCCGGTGGCCGCCTTCATTAAAGACCCCAAAACCGGGGTGGTCAGCTACCGCAAGGACCGCTGCATCGGCTGCCGTTACTGCCAGGTGGCCTGCCCCTTTTCTATCCCCAAGTTCGAGTGGAGCAGCGCCTCGCCCCAGTTGCGCAAATGCCAGCTCTGCCACCATCGCTACCCGGAAGGCGGTTATGCCGCCTGCTGCGAGTTTTGCCCCACCGGGGCCTCGATCTTCGGCCGGGTGACCGATCTCCGGCAGGAGGCCAAGCGGCGGCTGGCCCTGGAACCGGGCAGCGAATACGCCTTCCCGATCCAGCGGGTCGATTCCGAACGCACCCTGACCCGGCCGGTGTCGCGCTACCTCGATCACCTCTACGGGCTCAACGAGGCGGGCGGCACCCAGTACATGCTGCTGGCCGGGGTGCCATTCGATCTGCTGGGCTTTAATCCCCGGATTACCGACGAATCATACTCGGTGCTGACCTGGCAATACATCGCCAAGGTGCCGGCCCTGATCGCCGTTCTCCTGGCGGCGGGCACCGCCAGTTACCACTTTACCCACCGCCGGCAACATGACAGCGGCCGGGATGACCAGGCAAAAGGCTGAAGGAGATAATCATGGCAAAGCGAATCGTTGTTGACCCCATTACCCGCATCGAAGGGCATCTGCGGATCGACTGCGAAGTGGACAACGGCCGGGTGACCAATGCCTGGTCGTCGGGGCAGATGTGGCGGGGGATCGAACTGATCCTCCAGGGCCGCGACCCCCGCGACGCCTGGCTCTTTACCCAGCGGATCTGCGGGGTCTGCACCACCGTTCACGCCATCACCTCGGTGCGGGCGGTGGAAAACGCCATCAACCTGACGGTGCCGAAAAACGCCCAGTACATCCGTAACATGATCATCACCGCCCACGGCATCCATGATCATATTGTTCATTTTTACCACCTTTCGGCTTTGGATTGGGTGGACATCGTTTCCGCCCTCAAGGCCGATCCGGCGGCAGCGGCCAAGCTCGGGGGGCAGCTTTCCGGCTGGACCCGCAACAGCCAGTCCGAGTTGAAGGGGGTCCAGGAACGGCTGCAAAAATTCGTCGATTCCGGCCAGCTCGGCATTTACGCCAGCGGCTATTGGGGCCATCCGGCGATGAAACTGCCGCCGGAGGTCAACCTCCTGGCCGCCGCCCACTATCTCCAGGCCCTGGAATACCAACGCCGGATCAATCAGGTGGTCAGCATCCTCGGCAGCAAGACCCCCCATATCCAGAACTTGGCGGTGGGCGGGGTGGCCAACCCGATCAACCCGGACAGCCAGTCCACCCTCACCTTGGAGCGGCTCTACTATGTAAAAAGCCTGATCGACGAGGTGGGGGCCTTTATCGAGGATTGCTATCTGGTGGATGTGGCGGCGGTGGGCGCCTTCTACGCCGAATGGACCAAGTACGGGGCCGGGGTCACCGATTATCTGTCGGTGCCGGACCTGCCGCTGGACGAGGCGGGCAATGATTTTGCCCTGCCCGGCGGCTATATTCCCGGCGGCGATCTCGCCAAATTCACCCCGATCAAGAGCTTTCAGGATCAGTTTTTCCGGGACGGGGTCAAGGAGAGCATCAAGCATTCCTGGTACGACGGCAACTGGAACCGCCATCCCTGGGAAGAGGAGACGGTGCCCAAGTACACCGATTTTCAGGACAACGGCAAATACTCCTGGGTCAAGTCGCCCACCTTCAACGGCCGCCCGGCCCAGGTGGGGCCGCTGGCCAACGTGCTTTGCATGTACGCCGCCGGCCATGAGCCGACCCAAAAGTACGTCAATCTGGTGCTGGACAAGGTCAGCGCCCTGGCCAAGACCAAGGTGGGGCCGGAGGCGCTTCATTCCACGATCGGCCGCCACGCGGCCCGGGCGGTGCGCACCGCTGTTTTCTACCAGAGCCTCAAACAGCAATGGCAGGCCCTGATGGACAACATCGCCAAGGGCGACATGACCACCTTCAATCCGCCTACCTTCCCGGCCGGCGAACAGCGCGGCTTCGGCTTCCACGAAGCGCCGCGCGGCACCCTTTCCCATTGGGTGGTGATCGAAAACGGCAAGATCAAGAATTACCAGTGCGTGGTGCCATCCACCTGGAACGCCGGGCCGCGCAACAGCGAGGATGCCCTGGGGCCGTATGAGGCGGCCCTGATCGGCAACCCGGTGGCCGACCCGGACAAACCCCTGGAGGTGCTGCGTACCGTCCACTCCTTTGATCCCTGCCTGGCCTGCGCCGTCCATCTGCTGGACCCGGAACGCCGGGAAATCAACCGGATCAAGGTGCTGTAGATGGCGACTGCCGCCGACCATATCCTCCTTCTGGGGGTGGGCAACATCCTGCTAGGCGACGAAGGGGTAGGGGTGTGGGCGATCAAGGCCCTGGAAGAGCGCTACCTGCTGCCGGCAGGAGTGGCGGCGCTGGACGGCGGCACCGCCGGGATGGACTTGCTCGCCTCGCTGGAAGGAATCGAGCAGTTGATCATCGTTGACGCGGTCAAGGCCGACGGCCCGGCCGGCCGCCTGATCCGTTGGCAGGACGAACAGGTGCCGGCCTGCCTGGTCAGTAAAATTTCTCCCCATCAACTGGGGCTTTCCGACCTGCTGGCCGCGGCCTCGCTTACCATCGGCCTGCCCCGGCGGCTTACCCTGCTGGGAATCGTGCCGGAGCAAATCGCCACCGGCATCGGCTTGTCGGATGCGGCCAGAAGCGGCATGGAAGCGGCGATTGCGGCCATTGCCGCCGAGTTGCGGAACCAGGGCCGGGAACTGCTCGCACGAAAACAACCGGGTCCGCTATCCCCGCTGCTGGCGGCGGCCTCACTGTTATGAACCAAGGAGGGAAAGGCATGGAGTCGCAAGCCACGGGCAAGACCCTGAACGGCAACACCCTGGTTCTCCTGATCCTGATGGCGGCCGGAGCGGCGGCCATGCTCTACCGCCTGATTACCGGCCTGGGGCAACCGGTGACCAATCTTAACGACATCGTGCCGTGGGGCTTCTGGCTGGGCTTTGACGTGCTGGGCGGGGTGGCGATGGCGGCGGGCGGCTTCATCATCGCCTGCGCGGTCTATCTCTTCAACTGGGAAACCTACAAGCCGATCGCCCGGCCCGCCATTCTCACCGCCTTTCTCGGCTACCTGATGGCGGTGGTCGCCCTGTTCCTGGACATCGGCCACCCTTTCCGGCTCTGGCATCCGGCGGTGATGTGGCAGATTCATTCGGTGATGTGGGTGGTGGCGATCCACGTCATTTTCTACACCACCACCCTGGCCATCGAGTCCAGCCCGATGCTCTTTGAACGGCTGCGCTGGGACAAGGCGCGGGCCACGGTGCAAAAGATCATGGTGGCGGCGGTGATCTTCGGGGTGATGCTCTCCACCCTCCATCAATCCTCCCTGGGGGCGGTTTTCCTGATCGCCAAGGCCAAACTCTCGCCGCTCTGGTTCAGCGGCGCCCTGCCGTATCATTTCCTGGTTTCGGCCATTGCCATGGGCATGGCGATGGTTTCCCTGGAAAGCTATCTAAGCGGCCGGGCCTTCAACCACCGGATCAACCCGGAAATTTTCCGGGGCCTGGGGCGCGGGGTGATGATCGTCCTCGGCTTCTACCTGCTGCTCAAGCTCTATCAGCTTGTCGCCCAGGCCGGAATCGGGGCCGCCTTTGACGGCTCGCTCAGCGCCAATATGTACCTGCTGGAAATGGGGCTGGGCGTCATCCTGCCCCTGGCCCTGCTGGCCCTCAAACAGGTGCGGGAGAACACCCGCCGGATGGTGGGGGTCAACATCCTGGTCATCGTCGGGGTGCTGGTCAACCGCCTCAATGTCTCGATCTTCGGGATGAATGAATACATCGCCGAGCGCGGCGTCGCCTATTTCCCGGCCCTGCTGGAATTCGTCATCACCCTCGGCGTCGTCTCCCTGGGCATCTTCCTCTTCAAAATGGCCGCCCAGCACCTGCCCCTTTTCAGCGAAGGCCACTGACTCCCCAAGGTCCGGCGACCACCCCGCCGGACCCCGCTATTTTCTTCTTGTCGCCAATCCAAAAATTAGCTAGCATCTCATGGAATCGAATTTTTTTTGGGCTTGTCCGGCGAAGAATGGCGGCGGCCTTGGGGATGCTTTTTTTCGTGTACCACATCTCTACAATGAAATAGGCAGATTCTGTATAGCACCATATTAGGCTATATAGGATAACTGAACAAAGCAGGAGGACATCATGTGTGCGTATTCCAGTGATCCCGGACA
>DIKC01000092.1 GCA_002421565.1 Desulfobulbaceae bacterium UBA5628
CCCGGCCGGCGCCCCGCCCTTGGCCGGCCCGCCCCTGAGCTTCGCCATCCCCGGCCAGAGCAGCCGTTTTGACGTTTATCTCCGATAGAAACATACTGCTTGCGATCCTCCTTGGTCATCGTTTACAAGTAAAGAAATCTTCAAAAATGAGCTGGGAGAATATCCTCTTCATGCTTACCGACAAACGGCTACGTACCATCCTGATCATCGCTATCCTGCAGGGGTTGTTGCTCCTGGCCGGGGTGTTGCTGCTCGTCCATCCGGCGGTGCTGAAAACCGTTTCCGATCATGCCCAAGATGAATCGGTCCGGGTAGCCAGCCATCTGATTGAAATGCTCCGCCCCCAGGAACAACTAATCCAGCATCATGCCCCCTCCCCGGACTTTATCGCCAACTGCCATCAGGTTCGCCAGGACTTCAATCTGGTCAAAATCAAATTCTTCGACACCACCGGGCTTACCATCTTTTCCACCGATCCGGCCGATATCGGGGCGCGCAACACCCACCCCTTTTTCCGGGATCAGGTGATGGCCGGTGAAATTGTCGCCAAGACCGTTCATCATGACAAACCCAGCCTGGAACAGGAAAAATTCCATGAGTATCTGGTGGAAACCTATGTGCCGTTAATGGAACAGGGCCGCTTCCTGGGCGCTTTCGAGATCTATTACGATATCAGCGACCGTCTGAACCATTTGGAACGAATCCTCAACCTGTCCCTCATGGCCTTGATCCTCACCATTATGATTTTCTGGGGTGGGCTGATTCTGGCTCTGCGTCAGGCCGGGAAAAACCTGATCATGCTGGAAGAAAGCAAAAACCGCCAGGAGCGCAACAACCGCTTGCTGGCCGCGATCAAGGATGTGCAATGCGGGTTCATTGCCCGGGCCGGAGGGGAGGAAACCTGCCCGGCCCTGCTTGAGCTTCTGGTTTCGCTAAGCGGCAGCCGACTCGGCTTTGTCGGCGAGGTGCAACGGGACCAACAGAGCGACCAGCCGTTGCTGGTCTGGCACGCGCTCACCCCCAATGCCTGGGAAGAGACAAGCCCGGAGTTGGCGACGAAATTCAAACGGGAAGGAATGGTTATCCGCAATCTCAAGAATCTCATCGGGCAGGCGGTGCTGACCGGCCAGGTGGTGCTGAGCAACGACCCGGCCGCTGACCCTCGACGAGGCGGCCTGCCGGCCGGGCATCCGCCCCTGACCTCCTTCATGGGTCTTCCCCTCAAGAACGGCGCCGAGGTGATCGGAATGGCGGGACTGGCCAACCGACCGGGCGGTTACAGCCAAAACGACGTCGAATACCTTGCCCCCCTGATTCAGGTGGTCGCCAACCTGCTCAACGCCCGTCGCAACACCTCGCGCCAGCAGCACCTGCTAAAGGAGATGCGTCAGGATGAAAGCCTCAAATCCCTGGGTACCCTGGCCGGCGGCATTGCCCACGACTTCAACAATCTGCTGACCGGCATCTTGGGCAACATCTCCCTGGCTAAACGCTTGGTCGAGAACAAGAACGAACAAGACGAACTGATCCCGGTGCTGAATAACGCCGCCACTGCCAGCCGCCATGCCGCGGATCTGGTCGCCCAACTGCTGCTCTTTGCCAGAGGGGAACGGAGACGCCAGAATGCGATCCAGATCCAACTGGCACCGCTGATCCGGGAAACGGTGGGGGTGGCGCTGGCCGACTGCCCGCAGATCAAACCGGTCTTTTTCTTCTCACTTGATCTGTTGCCGATAACGGGCGATCCGGGGCAACTGCGCCAACTGGTAAGCAATCTGATCCGTAACGCCTGCGAGGCAATGCCGGAAGGAGGCTCCGTAACCATCCGCGCGGAAAACCTGCCTGCTCCGGAAGCAGGAGGTGAAGGGCAGCCCGCCGCCGGAGTGCGAATCACGGTTGAGGATGAAGGGCCCAGGATCCCGGAGGAGGCCCAGGCGCGGGTCTTTGAGCCCTATTTCTCCGGCAAGCCCCTGGACAGCCAAAAGGGACGCGGCCTGGGGCTGGCCATCTGCCAGGCGGTGGTCAAAGCGCACCGGGGAAGCCTCAAGATGGCATCCGCCCCCGGCCGGGGCACCATCTTCACCATCGACCTGCCCGCCGCCTCCCCTACCCTATAAAACCGCAGCCGCCTTCTGGAGGGCGGCTTCGATCTGGCCCAGGCGCTCCTCGCTCAACTTGACCGGAATCGGATAGACCAGCAGGCGGTCGAGAATGGCGGCGGACTTGGGCAGGGCCTGGGGATCGTACTGGACCCGGCGGCGGCCGTCGGCCTCCTTGAAGGGCCAGCCGCTGTTGGCCAGGGTGGAACCGGCCAGGAGATGCTCCCACTTGGGGTAGTAATGCCAGGTGTTGCGGGCAAAATAGACCGCCCCGGCTCCGTTTTCCGCCAGCACCCCGTTGACCCGGGCGGCGGTATCCCCATCCGGCAGGAAAAAGGCGAAAAAGGAGGCGTTGTCGCCGTCGGGATCAAGGACGGTGCGGAAGGTAACCCCCGGCAGGGCGGCGGCCACCAGCCGCCGGACCGCCTTTTTGTTCAGCCGCTGGGCCGCCAGAATCCCGTCCAGCTTGGCCAACTGGGCCAGGCCGATCGCCCCCTGGAGTTCCATCATCCGAAAGTTGAAGCCGACAAAGCTGCGCCCCTCGCCGCCCCGGCCGCCGGGATTGACGACATGGTCATGGCCGTGGTCGTGGTATTCGCTCATCTTGCGCCACAGATCCTCGTCATTGGTGACGATCATCCCGCCCTCACCGGTGGTCATGGTCTTGACCGGATCAAAGGAAAAGGTGCCGCAGGCGCCGAAGGAGCCGCATTTACGGCCCTGGATCGCCGCCCCCGGCGCCAGGGCGGTGTCTTCGATCACCGGAATCCGGTGGCGGTCGGCAATCGCCTTGATCTCCTCGATCCGGGCCGGCACCCCCAGCATGTGAACCGGGATGATCGCCCTGGTGCGGGCGGTGATCTTCTTTTCCAGGTCGGCCGGTTCCATGTTGAGGGTTTCATCGACCTCGCAAAAAACCGGGATGGCGCCGACGTCGAAAATCGCCTCCCAGGTGGCGACAAAAGTAAAGCCCTGGGTGATCACCTCGTCCCCCGGCCCGACCCCCAAAGCGGTCAAGGCCACCTTGAGGGCGGCGGTGCCGGAGGTCACCGCCTGGGCATGCTTCACCCCGCAGTAGGCGGCAAATTCCTCCTCGAACCGGCGCACCTTGTAAATGCCGCGCCGTTCGTTGGGAAACTCGTAACGAAAGAGAACCCCGGTATCCAGCACCTCGGCGATTTCCTTTTTCTCCTCTTCTCCAAACACCTCAAAACCAGGCATCTTATTTTCTCCTTAGCTTGTTTAACGCTGAATGTTTATTCCCAGCCGTTGATCGCTTCCCGATAGATCGCCATCACCTCTTCCAGGGTCGGCTTACGGGGGTTGTTGGCCACCGGTCTGGTGACGGTAAGGGCGATCCGGGCCATCTCGGGAATCTCCTCGGCCGGAATCCCCAACTCCGCCAGGGTGCGGGGAATACCCACGTCGCCGTTCAAACGATAGACCGCCTCCACTGAGGCCTCGGCCGCCTCCCGCCGGTTCATCTCGCCGGTATCGACTCCCAGCACCTCGGCCAGGAGTGCAAAACGCTCCGGCGCCCCGATCAGATTGTAGGCCATCACATAGGGGAGCAATACCGCATTGGCCAACCCGTGGGGGATGTTGAACATCCCGCCCAGGGGATAGGCCATGGCATGAACCAGCCCCACTCCGGCGGTGGCCAGGGCCTTGCCGGCCAGGAGACTGCCCAGGAGCATGGCGCCGCGGGCTTCGATATTGTCGCCGTTGGCATAGGCCTTGCTCAAGTTGCCGCCGATCAGATCGATGGCCTCCAGGGCGTACATATCGGAAATGGGATGGGCCTGGGTGGAAACATAGGCCTCCAGGGCGTGGGTCAGGGCGTCGATGCCGGTGGCGGCGGTGACGTGGGGCGGCATCGAGAGGGTCAGGGCCGGATCGAGAATGGCGGCGTCGGGATAAAGGGGATCGCCGTTCATCCCGGCCTTGGAAGCGGTTTTCTCGTTGATGAAGACGGCGGTGAAGGTAACCTCCGCCCCGGTGCCGGCAGTGGTGGGGACCATGATCTTGGGCGCCCCGGCCTTCTTGATCTTGCCCAGCCCGATGTAATCCTCGGCCTTGCCGCCGTTGGTGAGCAGGATGCTCACCGCCTTGGCCACATCCATGGCCGAGCCGCCGCCCACCCCGACCACGCAATCGCATTTGGCCTTTTTCGCCAGTTTGAGGCCATTGTCGGCCAATTTCAGGCCCGGTTCCGGGGCAACCTTGTCGTACACCTCAAAAGGCAGGGAGGCGGCAATAAGCGGAGCGGTAACCCGGGCCAGGAGTCCGGCCGCCGCCGCCCCCGGATCGATCACCAGAAAGACCTTGCTGCCGCCCAACTCCCGCACCAGCCCGGCCAGATCGTTGATGGTATCGACTCCGAAACGAATCCGGGTCGGCTGGGTAACGGTAAAAACCTTGCCATTCATAAGCCACGTCCTTGGTTGAAGTCCATCTTTTTGGTTTTAAAAAAAGGCTGCTACTGCTAATCTTTGCCATTGCGCCGATAGTACCCCGGCGGGCCTCATCAGGGCAACCGGAATTCACCGGCAAGGGGACGGATTTCAAATCCGTCCCCGATTCAAAAACAGCGACCAACCCCAAGGGATGGATAAAACACATGGAAATCAGCAGATCGGAGAAAAAACGGCAGGCGGCCCGGATTGAGAAGCTGGCCGGGGAACTGGCCGCCCTCTCGCCCAATGAGATCAAGGCCCTGCCGGCCGGCGATGAACTGCGGACCGCGTTGCGGGCGGCCCGCACCATGAAAGGCGGCGCCTTCCGCCGCCAGATCAAATTCCTGGCCGGGGAACTGCGCGAAATGGATTACGCCCCCCTGGCCGATTTTCTCGCGGCCCGCAAAGGTTCGCATTTGCGGGAACGGGAAGAATTCCACGAACTGGAAACCCTGCGTCAGGGGATCATCTCCGACGTGCTCCAGGCCATCGACGAGGCCCGCGGCCGGGATGAGGCCCCGCCCCCGGAGTGGCCCAGTCCGGCCCTGGATGAGGCCGCCAGCCGCTTCCCCGCCCTTG
>DIKC01000136.1 GCA_002421565.1 Desulfobulbaceae bacterium UBA5628
GCTTGATATTGGCCCACTTGGAATGTCCCGACATTATTCTTCCTCTGTTGGTATCTGCTGCTTTACTCCCCCGGCCGGGCGAAACTCCAGGCCGAGCAAAAAGACCTCCCGGCTTTCCGACCGGGAACTTTTCGGCTTGAAGACCTTGACCCGGCTAAATTGCAACCGGGCCTCCTCAACCAATTCCTTGAAATCCTCGCCCTCGAACACCTTGCAGTAGAGGTTGCCGCCGGGAGCGAGCAGCTCCCCGGCCAAGCGCAACACCTCCCGGGCCAGGCGCAGGGATTGCTGCTGATCGGCCCAGCGATTGCCGGTGGTGCGCGGGGCCATATCGCTTAAAAGCACGCTGAAGGTCGGCCGGATGGCCCGCACCTTGGCCAGCACCGCTTCGGTGGTGATATCGCCCAGGATGAAATGAAAACGGGCGCCCCGGCGGGGCTGGATCGGGCCGGGATTGAGATCGACCCCCACCACCAGCCCTTGCGGCCCAACCTGCTCGGCGGCGTACATGCTCCAACTTCCCGGCTGGCAGCCAAGATCGAGCACCTTGTCACCGGACCGCAAGAGGCGGAACTTCTGCTGGGCTTCCTCCAGCTTGTAAACCGAACGAGCCGGATAACCCGCCTTTTTCGCCTGATGAAAATAAAAATCCTGAACCTGTTTCATGCTGCTCCCGCCGGGATCGACAAAAGGCGGCAATTTAGCCCCTTTGCCGCGAATTGACAAGCAAAAAGCGGGTTTGCCGGCGGGGATATGGCGGCAGCGGCGCCTGCAAGGCGTAACGGGCGGGGCGGGGGCGAAACGAGGGGCGGCTATTTTTGAATTTTACCGGTAGTTCCGGAAAGACGGGGGAAAAAAGCGGGGACCTCTTGCCGGTATGCTTCGTAGGCCGGGCCGAATTCCGCCCGCACCAGTTCCTCCTCTTTTTTCGCCAGGCGGACATAAACCAGCAACAGGATCGGTATGGGGTGATCGACACCGACGGTCTCTCAAAAAACTCCTGGATTCCCAGGCTCCGGCGGTGGTGATCGATGCCCGCAACCCGGAAGAGTATCAGGAGGTGCATATCAAGGGGGCGATCAGCATTCCCGAGAAAAAATTCGCCGATCATCTCGGCCTGCTGCCGACCGACAAGGCGACCACCGTGGTCTTTTACTGCAACGGAGTCAAGTGCGGCAAAAGCAAAAAGGCAGCGGTAAAGGCTCTGGCCCTGGGCTACGGCAAGGTGCTGGTCTATGCCGAGGGGATGCCGGTCTGGGAGGAAAAGGGGCTGCCGATTTACGCCGGCCCGGATTACGAGAAAAAGATCGAGACCACTATAATGCCGCCCAAGGATCTTGCGGCCCTGATCAAGAAAGGCGACGGCTCCTACACCTTGGTCGATGTCCGCGACCAATAGGAATTCAGCGCCGGGCATATTCCCACTGCCATCAACATTCCGGTGGCGGATTTTGCCATCCGTTCCGGGGTGCTGGACAAGGATATGCTGAAAATAGCGTTGTATCATTCGCTTGGGGATCTACCCACTCCCGAGTTTACCCACAGATTATGCTGAGGAGCCGGCCATAATACCAGCCGGCCATAATACCAGTTGACATTTTTTTTTGCGCTGTTAATATAATCAAACGTTTGTTTGGTGTGTTTTGCAGGATTTTACCGTTGGATAACCGGGAAAGAAATCATATTGAATTAATTGAGGTGGCGATGCGGACTTTGTCTTCAACGGGACTGATGAGTCGGATTGCCAAGAAAATTATATTACTCAGGAGTAATTACGGAGGATTTATGTCAACGAGGAAGAATTCGCGAAGAGACGGATCATCGCAGAGGGAGGTCTGGCCGGGAACCACAGACCCTGGCCTTCGTCATTTTTTGTTAGGCCTGCCGCTCTTGCTGCTGCTTTCCGGATTGGTGCTTGGCGGTTGCGACCGTAAGCAGCAGGGCCCGCCGCCTCAACCAACTCCACGGGTTTCATTTGTGGTGATGCAGCCGGAGAAAATCACGTTGTCAACGGAACTGCCCGGCCGCACCTCAGCCTTCCGGGTCGCGGAAATCCGGCCCCAGGTCAGCGGTCTGATCCTGAAGCGGTTGTTTGAAGAAGGCTCCTTGGTCAAAGCCGGACAGGTGCTTTACCAGATCGATCCCGCGCCGTTTCAAGCCGCGCTCGACAACGCACAGGCCGCCCTTGGACGATCCGAGGCGAATCTACCCGCGACCAGGTCGAAGGCAGAGCGTTACAGAAAATCACTGGCCGACAAGGCCGTCAGCCAGCAGGATTACGATGACGCGGCCGCCGCCCTGGCCCAGGTCGAGGCAGATATCGAATTTTACAGGGCTGCTTTGGAAACAGCGCGCATCAACCTGGATTACACCCAAATACGCGCGCCCATCTCGGGACGCATCGGCAAGTCCAACATGACCGACGGCGCCATTGTCACGGCATACCAGCCTCTGGCGCTGGCGACCATTCAACAGCTCGATCCAATCTTTGCGGATGTGCCTCAATCGACCACCGAACTGTTACGTTTGAAGCAGCGTCTCGAGGACGGCCGCCTTGCGCGAAACGGAACGGATCACGACACCGTCGATATTATCCAGGAGGACGGCACTCCATACCCAGAAGCAGGAACCCTTGAATTCAGCGATATCACTGTTGATCCGACCACGGGCTCGGTCATTCTTCGGACGGTTGTTCCCAATCCGGGAAGCATACTGCTCCCCGGCATGTTCGTCAGGGCCGTGGTCAGGGAAGGCGTGAACGAACGGGCGATCCTCGTCCCGCAGCAGGGCGTGGCCCGCGATCCCAAGGGTAACCCATACGCTCTGGTCGTCGATGCGGAAAGCAAGGCCGCCTTCCGGCCGCTGACCATCGACCGGGCCATCAGCGATAAATGGCTGGTTTCGGCCGGACTCTCTCCGGGCGACAAGGTGATCGTCGAGGGATTGACCATGCTGCGCCCGGGCACCCAGGTAGAAGCCGCCCCTTTTGACCCGCCCCGTGCCGAACAAAAAACCGTCGGCAGTTCTGGTCCCTCGAACCGTCCCGATAATCCATCGCAAAATCGCGGTGAAGGAGAAAAGTGATGCTGTCAAAATTCTTCCTTGACCGGCCGGTCTTTGCCTGGGTTATCGCCATCATCATGATGACGGCAGGAGGGCTGGCCATCTATAACCTGCCGGTGGCGCAATATCCGACAATCGCGCCGCCGTCCATCGCCATAGACGCTTTCTTTCCCGGCGCCTCGGCCGAAACCGTGGAAAACACCGTCACCCAGATCATCGAGCAGAAGATGACCGGCCTGGACGACATGCTCTATCTTGCCGGCACCAGTTCGTCGTCAGGGGCATCCAGAATCGAGCTGACCTTTGCCCCGGGAACCGATCCGGATGTAGCCT
>DIKC01000040.1 GCA_002421565.1 Desulfobulbaceae bacterium UBA5628
TGAGTGCTTACGGCACCATCGATTCAGCCATCGAATGTATGAAAGAAGGGGCTTACGACTACATTGCCAAACCCTTTAAGCCGGACGAGATCATTCTGACCTTGCGTAAAGCCGAAGAACGCTTTCGTTTACTGCGGGAAAACGCCGCGCTGAAAGAAAAGTTGTCCCGCAGCGGTACACCGCCGACCCTTGTTTTCCGCAGCGCCGCCATGCGGGAGATCTTCTGTCTGGTGCAAAAGGTCGCGTCATCGTCTTCGCCGGTGCTGATTACCGGCGAGACCGGCACCGGCAAGGAATTGGTCGCCCGCGCCATCCATGAGGCCAGCCCCCGCCGGGAAGAGGCGTTCATCAAGGTGAACTGTGCCGCCCTGCCCGAGGCGCTGCTGGAAAGCGAACTCTTCGGCCACGAAAAAGGCGCCTTTACCGGGGCGATGATCATGAAAAAAGGCCGATTCGAGCTGGCCGACGGCGGCACCCTCTTTCTCGACGAGATCGGGGAGATGCCGCTGGCCCTGCAAACCAAGCTGCTCCGGGTTTTGCAGGAAAAACAGTTCGAGCGGCTGGGCGGCACCCGCACCATCCATGTCGATGTCCGGGTGATCGCGGCCACCAACCGCAGCCTGGACCGGGCCGTGGGCCAGGGCGATTTCCGGGCCGATCTTTATTACCGGCTCAACGTGGTGCCAATTGTCCTGCCCCCGCTGCGGGAACGGCCGGAGGATATCCCCCTGCTGGTCGATCACTTCATCCGGGAAAGCAACCGCAACAACGGCCGGGAGGTGCGGCTGGGCTGGTCGGTGATGCATTTTTTCAAGCGCTACGACTGGCCGGGCAACGTCCGCGAGATGCAGAACCTGATCGAGCGGCTGGTGATCATGGCCGACCAGGAACGGATCGAGATTCACCACCTGCCGGCCTACATGGTCGATGAACCAAATCCGCGCCAGGCGGCCGGCGGCTGGTCGCCGGCGGATATTACGCCCGGGGTGGCGCCGGCCCTGGCCGGTTCGGAAGCGGCTGCCTCCGGATTTCTACCCGGCCGCGAGACGAGCGGCATTCCGACCGGCGGCCTCCGTCCGGCCCGCTGTTCCCTCAAAGAACTGGAAAAACAGCAGATCGAAGCGGCCCTGGAACGGCACGGCTGGGTTCAGGCCCGGGCGGCCAGGGAACTGGGCCTGACCCAGCGCCAGATCGGCTACAAAATCCGCAAATACCGCCTCTCGCGCCCCGCCTATCCGGCCTGATCAATATAACCGGGTGGTATCCGCAGAACCGTCTCTCCGGCTGTTTACTTTGGCTTGGCTGATGCCTATAATGAAAACCAGACAGGCCGCAATCACGCGCAACCTCAACCAAACAGAGGAGACCGGACCATGCCTACCAAAGAAGAGTTATGCGCCAAGATCAAGGCGGTTTTCCCGGAGATCGGCACCTGCGGCATCGACCTGAAGGTTGATTACGACCAGCAGAACCAGGCCTGGGTGGTTGACCTCAAAAAGGGAAGCCACGAGTTGAAAACATTTTTGGAGGAAACGGAAGCGCAACAATGCATGGAAGGCAAACAATGCGTTTCGCTGGGCCTGCAAATCGGCCAGCTAAGGCAAAATATCGAACAGCTGTAAAAACGGGGAACGGGTCAGGCCAGCCGGTAAAGCCGGCGGAGCATCGCCTTTTCCTCGTCGTAGGTCATCCGCGCCAGGGCCTCGGCCGGGGTCAGCCAGGCCAGGTCCTGGACCTCCTTGTTGGGAGTGAATTCCTCCTCCGCCAGCAGGGTCATTTGCCAGTAAACCACCACCTTGGGAATCTCCCGGTGAAAGTACTGGAGGCACCCGGCAAACCCGGCCAATCGCGCCCGGCAGCCGGTTTCCTCATATACCTCCCGCAAGGCGGTCTCGGCCAGACTTTCCCCTTGATCCTGCTTGCCCTTGGGCAGACTCCAATCGCGGTAGCGCCGCTCCCGGTACACCAGAGCGATCCGCAATTCTTCCCCCTCCCCCTTTTCCACGATTCCCCCCGCCGCCAGAATCAACGCCCCCTCGAGCGACGGCCTCTGCGTATGTTTTGTACTCATCTGTTAAGCAACTCCTTTATATCTTTGAGCAGCAAAAAAAGATGGAACGGATCGGTGGGGCTGGATTCAAATTCCCATGATTCATACCATCGACGGGCATCCTCATCCTTGGCGTGAACCAATAAGGCTCTGATTCCGGCGAGATCAGCCGCTTGGACCGTACGGAGCAAGGCATCCTTGAGTAGCGCCCTTCCCAGCCCCTGGCGCTGCCAGGATAAATTTACCGCCAGGCGAGCCAGAATCATTACCGGCACGGGATAAGCGGCCAGGCCTTTGCTCACGCGAGGCGGGGCGGAGCGGGGAGCGACGCTGCCGACTGTAAGACTGTAGTAGCCGATGACCTGCCGCTCATGGCAGCAAACATAAGTCCGCGCACTATTGGCCTGTTGGTTCAGGAGGGCGTAGCGCTGCAGGAATTGATTCAGCGCCGGCCGGCCACAATCAAAGGCATCGACTGTATCGTCGGCGCTGAGTTTACGTACCGGAACAAACCCTGTCTCGCTCAACCCAGTACTCCCGGCTCGGAGAGCAACTTCCGCAAACGCGGCTTGCTTTGCACCGGCCGGTCAAGGGCCTGCCGGAAGGTTTCCCACTGTTCATCGTCGAGAACGAAATGGCGACGATCCGCCAGCGCCTGATTGGCGGCAACGATCCCGGCGTCCAGCAAAAATTCACTGACGTTCTTATGGCAGGAACGCGCCGCCTCCTGAAGCAATTGCTTCACCGATACCGTGGCCCGGACATCAATGCGCTCGGTTTTAGCGATCGTTAAGGTGGCCATACTTTTTCTCCTGTTTGGCTGATTGAGATAAGAGTACAGTAATGTACGGATGATGTCGTGACAAGAAAAAGTATGCCAAAGGGGCCGGGAAGCGTATTGCGCTTCCCGGCCCCTTTGGCCTTTTCAGATCGCTTAAGACGACGATCAGCTGTTGTGAATCTCGAAGCCGGAGTAGGCTTCCATGCCGTGTTCGCCGAGATCGAGGCCGATCATTTCCTCTTTTTCGTCAACCCGCAGGCCGAAGATCGCCTTGACGACCAGGAACAGAACCATGGCCGCGATGAAGCAGGTCACCCCGTAGGCCGCTACCCCGATCAACTGGGTGACAAAGGAATGCTCGGCGCTGAAAATTCCCACCGCCAGGGTACCCCAGATGCCGCAGACCAGATGGACCGAGATGGCGCCCACCGGATCGTCCAGCTTGCAGCGATCCAGAACCATGACCGAAGCCACCACCAGGAAGCCGGCCAGCAGCCCGATGATCACCGCGCTCATTACGCTGACCACGTCGGCCCCGGCGGTGATTCCCACCAGTCCGGCCAGAGCGCCGTTTAAGGCCATACTAAGATCGGGCTTTTTCTGGATGATCCAGGAAATGGTCATCGCCCCGATCACCCCGGCCGCCGCCGCCAGGGAGGTGGTTACAAAGACAAAGGACACCAGCTCCGGATCGGCGGAAAGCACCGAGCCGCCGTTGAAGCCGAACCAGCCCAGCCAGAGGAGAAAGACCCCGATGGTGGCCAGCGGCATGTTATGGCCCAGGATCGGCTTGATGCCGCCGCTTACGTACTTGCCCAACCGCGGCCCAAGCAGGCTGACCCCGACCAGGGCGGCCCAGCCCCCCACCGAATGAACCAGGGTGGAGCCGGCAAAGTCATAGAAGCCCATTTCGTCCAGCCAGCCGCCGCCCCACTTCCAGCTGCCCACCCAGGGATAGACCAGGGCCACGTAGATGGTGGAGAAAATCAGGAAGCTGTGCAGTTTGATCCGCTCGGCCACCGCCCCGGAAACAATGGTGGCGGCAGTAGCGGCGAACATTGCCTGGAAGATGAAGTCGGTCCAGTAGGTATAGATGCCGACCCCGTCATCGCCGGCCACCATCATATCCTCCGGGCTCACCCCAATCCCGAAGCCGCCGAAACCGAACCAGCCGCCCAGGGAAAAGTCGCCGGGATACATCAGATTGAAGCCGACCACTGCGTAGGTCAGCAAGCCGATGGAAATGATCGCGGTATTTTTAAAGAGGATGTTGACCGTGTTCTTGGCCCGGGTCAGGCCCGCTTCCAGGGAGGCAAAACCAAGATGCATGATAAAGACCAGAAAGGTGGCCACCAGCATCCAGGTGTTGTTGACGGTGTACATGGCATCCGCCCCGGCCACCACCGCGGCTTCACCTTCGGCCAGGGCCGCGGTCGGCAGCCAGGCGGTGAGCAGGGCAACAAGCGGCAGCAGCCGCAAAACGGATAACGCTTTCATGAAAAATTCTCCTTTCGCTTGATTTATCCTTGATCCGGCCGCACCAACGGTTCAGATTGCATCATGGCCCTGTTCGCCGGTTCTGATCCGGCACACCTTTTCCACCGGCAGCACGAAAATCTTGCCGTCGCCGATATTACCGGTCTTGACGCTATCGATGATCGCCTTGATCACCGGTTCCACCTGCTCGGTTTCCACCACGATCTCCACCTTGACCTTGGGGATGAA
>DIKC01000189.1:0-220 GCA_002421565.1 Desulfobulbaceae bacterium UBA5628
CGGAGCGATTTGGTCAGCAGCCGCAGCTGCATGGCCTGCAAGGTGACTCCCCCGGTTTTGGTGCGGAAAAGGGGGCCGCTGAAGCCGGCGATGTCGCCGATGTCCAGTTTCCGGAAAACGGCGTAGGCCGCTTCTCCCACCTCGTCCTGCTTGATGTGGATCTGGAGGCGGCCGGTGCCGTCCTGGAGATGGAGAAAGGCGGCCTTGCCGAACTTGCGCA
>DIKC01000189.1:295-8281 GCA_002421565.1 Desulfobulbaceae bacterium UBA5628
CGGTGGCCGGGCTTGAAGTCGTTGGCATAAAGGGCGGCGCCCTGATCCGCCAGTTCCCGCGCCTTCTGGCGGCGCTGGCTCAATATCTGGTTGCTCTCTTCCATTGCGTACTCGATGTCTAAGGTTTAACTCAAATAAAATCAATCTGTTAAATGTTTGGTTCGGAGGGCGGCCGAAAGATCGCTGGTCAATTCCAGCACCCGCCGGGCCAGGGGCAGGGGCAGGGAGCCGGTGCCGCAACTGGGGGTGATCAGGGTGCGGCTCAAAAGCCGGGGCAAATCCCACTGGTCGTTGACCAGGGTTTGGGCCTGCTCGTTCCAGCGGCGGGCCAGGGAGGCGGCGTTTTCCTGCTCGATCCAAGCCGCCTCCGAGGTGGGTACCAGGCCCCAGGCCAGGATGCCGCCCCGGTCGAGGAAGGCGTAGAGGGCCGCCCGGCTGCCGGCCAGGCGATCAAAATAGCTGTAGGCGTCAAAGCTCAGAATGTCGAGATCAAGGCCGAGAATGAAATCCCAGTCGGTATTGGCGCAGACGTGGATGCCGTTTAAGGCTCCTGCTCCCCGCACCGCTCCCAGCACCTCATTGAGATCGGCCCCGATCTCGGCCAGGGAAACGCTGATGTAGGCCGAGGAGCCAAGCCCGGCCAGAGCCGGTTCATCGAGAAAGACAATGGCTTGGTTGCCGCTGCATTGCCGGAGAAAACCGGCCTGCCAGGCGGCTCGCATCGCCAGCCCCTTGACCACGATTTCCCGGAGGGCGGGGTCATACCAGGCGTCCTGCTGTTGGGCGTCCTTGAGGCCGGTAAGGAGGGTAAAAGGGCCGGTGATCTGGCCCTTGGCCGCTTGGCGGTTGCCGGTCGGCCCGGCTTGCAGCCGTTCGCGGAACCGGTAGAGGCCTGGGGCGCGTTCCTCGCTGGATTTGAAGATCGAATCGGCAAGCAGGGCCGGGTCTTCGCTCACGGCCAGGTATTGTTCAAAAAAGGCCAGTTGCTCGGCGGCAAAGGATTCACGGCCGGAATCGAAAAAGGTGCGGCCGTTTTCCTCCACCAGCCCGGGGAAGTCCTCCACGAACTGGTTGAGCATCCCTTCCTTGGGATTGCCGGGCAGTTGCGGCCAAAGGGGAATGGCCGGGGTGTGGGCAAAGATGAGGTTCAGGGCTTCCTGATGGTCGCGAACCGGAATGCTGCCGATCAGGGTGGCGTGGCCGTCGGCCGAAAATGGGGGATGTTTGCTTGTGGTCATAGTGGGTAACTAGCTAGCAACAATGGCCTGAAATGTCAACGAGAATGAAGATTGCGGAAGATTAAAGGGGCGCTTGACGCTGCCGCTGCCCCGATGATACACTGTCTTGACAGGTCGCACCCCCGGTTGGCCCCTTATACCCAGGAAGACGCCTTTGGAAAGCCTGCAAGGACATTTTCTCATCGCCACCCTTCAGATGCCCGACCCCCGCTTTGCCGGGGCGGTGGTCTATCTCTGCGTCCACAACCGGGAAGGGGCCTTGGGGTTGATCATCAACCAGCCGGTCAAGGACATCGATCTGGCCGATATTTTCCGCCATGCCGACATCCCGGTTCCGGCCCTCCCGCTGCCGCCCGTTTACCTGGGCGGGCCGGTGGAGACCTCCAGCGCTTTTTTTCTCTATTCGGCGGATTACCGGCTCGGCAATCATATCGCGGTCAGCCCCACTGTTTCCCTGACCCGCGATCCGCAATTGCTCTATGATCTGGCCGCCGGATGCGGGCCGCGCTTTTTCCTTCCGGCCCTGGGTTATGCCGGTTGGGGCGGCGGCCAGTTGGAAAGCGAGCTTTCCGGCGACGGCTGGCTGATCCTGCCGGCCGATGACGAGATCATCTTCCGCACCCCCGACGACCAGAAATGGAAGCGGGCGGCCCGTACCCACGGCATCGACATCGCCCTTTTCGGCGATGTGGTCGGCTCGGCCTGACCTCGCCCGTCGTTTTTTCTTGACCTCTTTCGGTTGTCTGAAATATTATGCAGATTATTATCCCCAAAAAAGAGGCACAACCATGCGCACAGTAGATTACATTTCCGCCACCACCCTTGCCAAGAAAACCGCCCTGACCCTGGATGCCCTTGACCGTGGCGATACGGAGAAAATGATCATCCTGAAAAACAACACTCCCAAGGCGGTATTACTCTCCATGGAAGCTTATGAGGCTATGGAGGAAGAAATCGAAGATCTCCGCCTCTCCTCGCTGGCCGTGATCAGGCAGGAATCCTTTCAGCGGAAAAAGGCCGTTTCCCATGCAAAGATGATGGAAAAATTCGCCAAATGACATGGGAAGTCATTTACCATCACGAAGTTGAGGATGATCTTGAAAGCGTGGGGCCAGCAATGGCCCGCCGTATCGTGCGGGCCATTGACGAGAAGCTGACCCGGCATCCCCTGGAATTCGGGGCTCCGCTGGCCGGTGATCTGGCGGATTTTCGTAAACTGCGGGTCGGGGATTGCCGGGTTGTGTATCAGGTGAGCGAGGCCCAGGTGATAGTTTTTGTCCTGGCGGTCGGCCCCAGAAGGGATAAAGAAATATACCGGACCGCAGGCAAACGAAGTTGATCGGAACATCTGAAAAAATCTTGACTTCAGGCGGCTTATCTCTTTAAATGCCCTCTTTTTTCGGGCCATTGGTCCGGCTTCCGGCCGCCCCTTGCCGCTGTTGATCGGAGAATATTATTTTGATCCAGAATTATCCGCGTTTTCTGGGGGAAGAATCAGAGGTTGAGGGAGATTCCCGGATTTCGATCATTTCCGCCCCCTTGGCCAAGACCCTCAGTTGGGGGCAGGGGACCGACCAAGGACCGCGGGCCTTGCTGGACGCCTCCCCGGCCCTGGAGGCCTTTGACGACGAACTCCTTCAGGAAACGATCCAGGCCGGGATCGAAACCCTGCCGCCCCTTGCTTTTCACGATTGCAACCTGGAAACCGCCTGCAACCGGATCGAAGCGGCGGTGGGCAAGGAATTGGCCCGCCACCGTTTTCCGGTGATCCTGGGCGGCGAGCATACGGTGACCGTGCCGGCGGTCTTGGCCTGCCGCAAGGTTTATCCCGATCTCCACGTGGTTCAGATCGACGCCCATCTTGATCTCCGGGAGAGCTTCGACAACACCCCTTTAAGTCACGCCTGCGTGATGCGGCGGCTGGCCGAGCAGGGGATTCCCTTCAGCCAGGTGGGGATTCGTTCATTTTCCGGCGAGGAGTGGCAACTGGTGCGGGAGCGGGGCTGGCAGCCCTTTACCGTGGCGCGGATGCGGCGGGAGCCGGAGTGGCTGGCCGCCCTCTGTCGTGAGATCAAGGGGCCGGTCTATCTGACCATCGACGTGGACGGCCTCGATCCTTCGATCATGCCGGCCACCGGCACCCCGGAGCCGGACGGCCTTTCCTGGGTCCAGGCCACCGATCTGATCCGGGCTTTGGCCGCCCGCGGCCAAGGGATTGTCGGCCTCGATCTGGTGGAGCTGGCCCCTCGGCCGGGGGCGGAGCATGCCGCCTTTCTCGCCGCCAAACTGATCTATCGTACCCTTGGTTATCTTTTTCCGGTTGCCAGCCCGCGCAACCGAGCACAGGGAGGCTGTCCATGAGCCCGCAAAGCAAAATTTTCGATTGCCGCCGTTGCGGTTACTGCTGCCAGGGCGAAACCACGGTTTCCCTGGATGTTGACGATCTCGAGCGGATGGCCGCTTATCTGCGGCTGCCGGTGGAGGAGGTCAAGAAAAGGTATTTGCGGGTCAACAACGGGGTGGTCCAAATGCAGACCGTGGCCGGCCATTGCATCTTTTACGACAGCGGCTGCACCATCCATGAAGGCAAGCCTTGGCGCTGCCGCCAGTGGCCGCTCCATCCCAGCATGGCCGCCGATCCGGCCAACTTCGAGACGATCAGGAATTCCTGCCCCGGGATCAAAGGGGAGGTGGGCTACGAGGAGTTCCGGCGGGTTTTGACCGAGGTGCTGCCCCTGGTCACCCCGGAAGGCAAGCCGGGCCGGGGCTGAGGCCGGTGCGTTTCGAGCTGCTCTTTCTCGGCAAAACCAAGGAAGAGTATCTGGCCCGGGGAATTGCGGATTTCAGCGGCCGCCTCAAGCGTTATGTCGATTTATCCATCCGCACCTTGAAAAGCGGCCAGGATTCCGACCGGGATGATGACGCCATCCGGCGGGCGGAAGGGCAATTGCTCCTGGCCCGCCTGGCGCCCAATTCCCGGTTGGTGGCCCTTGATCCCAACGGTCGCGCCCTGACCTCGCCGGGACTGGCCGGCTTGCTCACCGGCTGGGAAAACGAGGGGGCCGGGCTGATTACCTTTGTCCTCGGCGGGCCGCTGGGCCTGGCTCCGGAAGTGCTGGAGCGGGCCGATCTCACCATCTCTCTTTCGCCCCTCACCTTTACCCACGAAATGGCCCGCCTGATCCTCCTGGAACAACTCTACCGGGCCTGGACCATCAAGGCCGGCACCGGCTACCACAAATAAGCGGGTATTTTTAAGCGGAATCGTAAAGATTATTTGCCTAGCGCTATTGTTCGCACTATATTGAAGCGATATTTTTTTGTCAGAATGACCACCTAAATAATGAGGGATAAGATGGCGCAGGCATCAGGGCAGCGAACCGGAATTCTGCTGGAATCGGGCACCAACGAACTTGAGGTCATCACCCTCTATTTGCAATGGATCGACCCCCTGACCAGGGCCGTCACCCAGACCGCTTACGGGATCAACGCCGCCAAGGTGCGGGAACTGGTGGCCATGCCCGCCGTCCTTACCGAGGTGCCGGACAGCCATCCTTCGGTAAGGGGGGTTTTTCTCCTCCGCAACCGGACCATTCCCTTGGTCGATCTCGCCCACTGGTTCGGCTACGAGCCGGACACCTCGCCCGAGGCCAAGGCCAAGTGGGTGGTGGTGGTTTCCGAGATCAACGGCAAACTCTTCAGTTTCATCTGCCACGGGGTGGACAAGGTCTACCGGATTTCCTGGAACCAGATTCTGCCGCCGCCGGAGGTGATCGCCCATAAGAGCAGCCTCACCGGCATGTGCCTGGTTAATAACCGGATTATTCAGATGATCGATTTTGAGAAAATCTGCGCAGATATCGATCCCTCCATGGCCATTGACGCCGAGAAACACGCGATCGTTGAAGTGGCCTCGCCGGAACAGGCCGGCAAGCAGGTGGTAATCGCCGACGATTCCTCGGTGATCCGGGAGCAGATCAGCCGCACCCTGGGGAAGGCCGGTTATCTGGTGCGGGCCTTCAACGACGGTCAGGCGGCCTGGGATTATCTGGAACAAATCAGGAGCGACGGGGCGCTGGACCGCCAGGTGCTGGCGGTGATCACCGACATTGAAATGCCCCGGATGGACGGCCACCATCTCTGCATGAAGATCAAGGAAAACCCCGCCTACGAAAAGATTCCGGTGATGCTCTTCTCCTCCCTGATCAACGATACCGCCCGCCACAAGGGGGAAAAGGTGGGGGCCGACGACCAGATCACCAAGCCGGAGCTGGCCGCCCTGGTCCATCGCCTGCAGGAGTGTTTAAAGCGCAAGGCCAACGGCGGTTGATCATGGCCGGGACAACGGCCTGATTCCTCAGTATGTTTTTTCTGTCGCGCAGCAACCGGATCGAAGAACTGTGCGCGGCCTTGGGCGATGAACTGGCCCGGCCGCCGGCCGACCCTCTGATCCCGGAGTGCATCGTGGTGCAAAGCCGGGGGATGGCGACCTGGCTGGCGATGCAGCTCGCGACCCGCTTCGGGGTCTGGGCCAACCCCGATTTTCCCCACCCCCGCCGTTTCATTCGCCGCCTGCTCACCGCCGCACTGGGCCGAGAAAGCGAGCCGGTCGCCTCCTTTAACCGCGACATCCTTACCCTGGCGATCATGGCCGCCCTGCCGCGCCTGATTGACGAACCGCTTTTCCTTTCCCTCCGTCGCTATCTGGCCGGCGGCGACGACTGGAAATCCCTGCAACTGGCCGCTAAAATCTCCGATCTCTTTGACCAGTACGCGATTTTCCGGCCGGAAATGGTGCTGGCCTGGGAAGCCGGAGACGATCTCGGCCCGACCCGCCGACCGCTGGCGGCCGCCGATCGCTGGCAGGCCGAACTTTGGCGGGTAATAACAGCCGCTATCATCTCGCCGGCGAGGCAGATGCATGAGGCTTGGCTGCGGTTGCGGGACGGGGCTTTGGCGGCGCCGGAACTGCTGTCGCCCCGGGTGATGCTCTTTGCCGTCACCACCCTGCCGCCGGTTTACCTCAGCCTGCTCCATGAGGCGTCCCGCCATACCCCGATCCATCTCTATCTTTTCAGCCCGGCCCGGGAGTATTGGGCCGATCTTTATTCTCCCCGGGCAGTTACCGCCTTCCTCGCCCGCCGGGGCAAGAGCCGGGAGGCGCAGGAGCCGCTGCACCTGACCGGCGGCCATCCCCTGCTCACTTCCCTGGGCACGGTGGGCCGTGAATTTCAGGATCTCCTGGAAGAGAGCGCCGATTACCAGGAAAGCGGCGATTTTCTGACGGCCGACATTGCTACCGCCACCACCCTGGCCCGCCTTCAGGAGGATATTCTCGAGGCCAGGCCGCCCGGCCAGGCCCTGGCAATGGACGATTCCATCGCCATTCATGCCTGCCACAGCCCCTTGCGGGAGGTGGAGGTGCTGCAGGATCAGTTGCTGGCCATGCTCGCCGACGGCAACCTGGAACCCCGCGAGATCGTGGTGATGAGCCCGGACATGGATACTTACGGGCCGCTGATCGAAGCGGTCTTTCAGCGTCCCCCCTCTGATCCCCGCTTCCTGCCCTTCCGGATCGCCGACCGCGGGCCGATCCGGGAGGCCCCGCTGATCGACGCCTTCTATGATCTCTTTGCCCTGGCCGAAAGCCGCCTTAGCTTGGTCAAGGTGCTGGATTTCCTGGCCCGCGAACCGGTCCGCCGCCGTTTTGATCTCGACCCGGCCCGCCTGGAACGGTTGACCCTCTGGCTGGAAGAGAGCCGGGTGCGGTGGGGGATCGACGAAGAGCATCGCCGCCGCCATCAACAGCCGCCGGACCGGCAGAATACCTGGCGTTTCGGCCTCGAGCGGTTGCTCCTCGGCTACGCCATGCCCGGCGAGGGGCAATATCTTTTTGACGGCATCCTCCCCTATGACCAGATCGAGGGCCAGGATTGCGAGCTGGCCGGAGTGCTGCTTGATTTTTGCGAGGCCCTTTTCGCCTTGAACGATGCCTGCCGCGAGCCCCGCCCCCTGACCGCCTGGGGCGGGATCGTGGAACAGGCCCTGAGCGATTTTTTTGCCGCCGGCCCGGCAGAGGAACCCCAGCACCAGCGCATCCGCGCCGCCCTGGTCGCTCTCCAGGCCGATGCCGCCGCCGTCGCCTTTGACCAGCCCTTGGCCGCCGCCTCCTTCCTGGCCCTGCTTCGCCAACGCCTGGAAGCGGACGAAGGCGGGCCAGGCTTTCTGGAAGGCGGCATCACCTTCTGCGCCATGCTCCCCATGCGCACCATCCCCTTTCCGGTGGTCTGTCTACTGGGGATGAACGATAACGCCTTTCCCCGTTCCGAGCAGCCGGTGGGCTTCGACCTGATTGCCGCCGAACCCCGTCCCGGCGACCGTAGCCGCCGCCAAGAGGACCGCTATCTTTTCCTGGAGGCCTTGCTGGCCGCCCGCAGGCGACTCTACATCAGCTTTGTCGGCCGTAGCATCCGGGACAACAAGGAACTTCCCCCGTCGGTGGTAGTGGATGAATTGCTGGCCTGCCTGATGGCCGGGGAGGGGAGGAAGCCGGTGATCGAGCATCCCCTCCAGCCCTTCAGCCCCCGCTACCGGGACGGCCGCGATCCCGCCCTCTTTACCTATGCCGCTGAATACGTCGGGGGCGCGGCCGATGACCACCTTCCGTTTTCCCGTTTTTTTGGCGGGCAGCCCCTGGCCCTGCTGCCGACGGTTGCACAGCCGGTGGCGCTGGCCGATCTGAGCCGTT
>DIKC01000174.1:0-9159 GCA_002421565.1 Desulfobulbaceae bacterium UBA5628
GAACTGATCACCTCGGCATTGACGCTGCGGGACATCTCGGTGACTTCTTCCGGCCGTTCGTCGATGAGCAGGACGATGAGGATGATTTCGGGATGGTTCTGGGTGATGCTGTTGGCGATGTCGGTGATCAGGACGGTCTTGCCGGTGCGGGGCGGGGCCACGATCAGGCCGCGCTGGCCCTTGCCGATGGGGGCCATCAAATCCATGATCCGGGTGGAAAAATTGGTTGGATCGCGTTCCAGCTTGATTCGTTCATTGGGGTGCAGCGGGGTGAGGTTGGAAAAGAGGGTCTTGTCGCGCGCCTTTTCCGGCGGATCGAAGTTGATCCGATCCACCTTGAGGAGGGCGAAATAACGTTCGCCTTCCTTGGGAGAGCGAACCGGCCCCTCCACCGTGTCGCCGGTTCGGAGATGGAGGCGGCGAATCTGGGAGGGGGAAACATAGATATCGTCGGGGCCGGGCAGGTAGTTGAAGTCCGGGGCGCGGAGAAAACCGAAGCCGTCGGGCAGCACTTCCAGAACCCCGCTGCCGTAGTTTTCGCCGTTTTTTTCCGAGGAGGCGCCGTGGGCCTGAAGGATCGCGAAGATCAGCTCCTGCTTTTGCATGGCGCTGTAACCTTCGATATTCAACTGGTTGGCAATCCGGTTCAACTCAACGATTTTTTTGCGTTTCAGTTCCCCTAAATTCATGAACGTCTCTTCTCCTTGCGATAAATCAGGCGGGTGATGGGAGGTGGGCGGTTTTTTTGCGGAGCCGATAATCTTCCGAAAATAATAAGAGCAGATATTGGTGCGTATAAAGATGTTATTTGAAATCGAAGCCCGGGAGGGGGAAGCGGCAGATTGGGGCGAATGTATTGGCTTCCCGCGGGGCTGTCAAGATTTTTTTCGATGGTTTTCAGCTTTTCTCGCTATCTTCCGGCCAAAGCTTAGGCAGCAACCGGTCCAGGCGAAGGCGGGTTGCCGGCCATTCCCCGCTGTTGTCCAGCACCAGATCGGCCCGGGCGATCTTTTCCGCTTGAGGCATTTGGGCCGCCAGGGCGGCCTCGGCCTCGGCCCGGCTGATCTTGTCCCGCGCCCGTAAACGTTGGACACACACCGTATCCGGGGCGGTAACCAGCAGCACCCTGGCAAAATCAGCCTCCCATCCCGCCTCATAGAGCAAGGGGACTTCCGCCAGAATTCTGCGGCAGCCCTCGGCAACCAGGCGTTGCGCCGCCGCCTGCATTTCCTGCCGGGCCAGGGGGTGAAGGATGGCGTTAACCGTCGCCCGTAGTTCAGGATCGCCGAAAATAGCCCGGCGCAATTCGGCCCGCGCCAGTTGGCCATCCGGGGTCAGAAAACGGCCGCCCAAGGCCTGTTGCAATCCTTGCCGGCCGAGGGCGCCGGGGGCCAGCAATTCCCGGCAGATATGATCGGCGCTCAGCAACCGGGCGCCGCTCACCTGCCGGACATATTCCGCCACCCGGCTTTTGCCGCTGCCGATGCTGCCGGTTATGCCCACCAGGAAGTTGCGGTTCGTCCGCCCGCTTTTCATCGCTGTTCTTCCGTATCTGCTTGCCGCAACCGCGCCAGGGAGGCAGCAAGGTCGAACCAGAGGGGGGCGGTGAATTCCAGCCGCTCCCCGCTGACCGGGTGGATAAAGGCCAGGCGCAAGGCGTGCAGCCATTGACGGCTGATCCCGAAGCGTTGCGCCTCTCGCTGCTGCCGGCCATAAACCGCATCCCCGGCCAAAGGGTGACCCAGGTTGGCCAAATGAACCCTGATCTGATGGGTACGGCCGGTTTCCAGTCGCACCTCGAGCAGGGTGTAGCCGGCGCTGAAGCGTTCGAGTACTCGCCAGTGGGTTACCGCTTCCCGGCCGCCCCGGGCGGTAACCGCCATCTTCCGGCGATTGACCGGATGGCGGCCGATGGGCAGGTCCACCCTTCCCTGCTCTTCCTTGATTACTCCGAGCACCAGGGCTTGATAAATTTTTTCCACTTGTTTGTCTTTGAACTGGGCGAGCAGGGCCTGATGGGCCTCGTCGTTTTTCGCCACCACCAAACAGCCGGAGGTGTCTTTGTCCAGCCGGTGGACGATGCCGGGCCGCAATTCACCGGAGATGCCGGAAAGGTGGGAACAGCGATGAAGCAAGCCGTGGACCAGGGTACCCCGCTGATGTCCGGCCCCGGGATGAACCACCAGGCCGGGCGGCTTGGCCAGCACCACCAGTGACTCATCCTCGTATAAAATGGTGAATTCAACCGGTTCCGGGACAAGCTCCACCGCCACCGGCGGCGGTACCGCTACCCGCACCTCTTCCCCGGCCAGCAGGAGGGTTCCGGCCTTGAGCGCCCGGTCGTTGCCGGTCGATACCAGCCCTTGCTCGATCAAGCCTTGCAGGCGGGAACGGCTGAGGCCGGCTTCCGCCAGCCGGGCAGCGAGAAAGCGATCCAGCCGGCGACCGGCCGCTTCCGGCGGGACGATAAAGGAGAATTCTTGCCGTTGTGGCCGGGTCACGCGCTGGAGGAAAGTTGGGCGAAAATCTGCTCGATATGGCTGGCCACCTGATCTTCCTGGACATCCTTGGCCAGGGAAATTTCCTTGATCAGCAACTGGCGGGCGGTATCCATCATTTTTCGTTCGCCAAAGGAAAGGTCCTTGTCCACCTTGAGCAGGCAGAGGTCGCGCAGCACCGCCGCGATTTCATACACCGAGCCGGTCTTGATCTTGCCCATGTATTCGCGGTAGCGCTGGTTCCAGGGCTGGGACTCGATGGCCACGTCCCGTTCGTTGAGGATGTCGTAAACCTTCTTGACCTCGCGGGCCGAAATGATTCCCCGCAGACCCACCGTGCAACTGGTGGTGGTGGGAATCATCACGATCATATTGGAATCGAGGATCCGGATTACGTAAAAGGATTGTTCGTGTTCACCGACCTTGCGTTCTTCGATCGATTCTATCCGCCCCACTCCGTGCGCCGGATAGACTGCCATGTCGCCGACCTGAAAACCATTCTTCGTTTTTTTAGCCATGCCCCGACTCTCCCCAAGAGGTTTTCCCTCCGCTGACGCGGAAAGAAAAAACAACTATAGCATGAATCGTTGATTCCGGCAATCTTTGTTCCCGAAAGCGCGTTGTAGCCGGGGTTTCAGGGGGCGTTGAGGTGATTCATGGCAGCAGTCGATCCCTGCCGCAGCAGGAGGCGAAGACCTTCCTCCAGGCGGGGGAAAAGCTCGGCGAGTTGTTCTTCTTCCGGGGCGGAAAAACGGGAAAGAACGTAATCGGCCGCCTCCATCGGGACGGCGGGACGGCCGACCCCCACCCGGAAGCGGACAAACTCCCGGGAGCCGAGGTGTTCGATCACCGAGCGCACCCCGTTATGGCCGCCAGGGCCGCGATCAACCGCCATTCTGGTCCGCATGAAGGGCAGGTCAAGCTCGTCGTGAACGATTACCACCCGGGCCGGGGGAATTTGATAAAAATGGGCGATCCGGCCTACCGCCAGGCCACTGCGGTTCATGAAGGTCTGGGGTTTGACCAGCATAACCGGGCTGTCCCAGAGGACGCCCCGGCCCAGTTCGGCCTCCCACTTTTTTTCACTTTTGAGGGAGATGCCGAACCGGCGGGCCAGATAGTCGATGAAGAGAAAACCGATGTTATGGCGGGTAGCGGCATATTCCCGACCGGGATTGCCTAGTCCTGCCAAGAGATGCATGGTGAAACCGGGCGCTTACTCGCTGCCGCCGATAACCGCCACGCAGACCTTGTCGGCCTCATCCGCCAGGAAAACGCCGGCGGGCAGGGGCAGGTCGCCGCAGGTGAGCTTGGCGCCCGGACCCAGCGGGGTCACGTCGATTTCCAGTTGGTTGGGAATATCCAGCGCCTTACCCTTGAGATTTACCTTTTCCAGGGAGGTTTCCAGTTCGCCGCCCATATCAACCCCCCGGGCCTTGCCGGTGTAATGGAGCGGTACCGCGAAGGGCAAGGGCTCGTCCAGGGAGATGACGTAAAAATCGGCGTGCAGCACGTCGTTGCGGATGGGGTCGACCTGAATTTCCCGGGTCACCACATGATGGACGGTGGCGCCCTGGTCGTCCGTTATTTCCAGGTTGATCACCGCATTGCGGCGATGGACGGAAAAAAGGGCCTTGGTAAAGGTGTGGGTGTCGAGCATCAGGGACTGGGGCTCGATCCGGGGGCCGTAGAGAACCGCCGGGGTCTGGCCGGCCCGGCGCATGCTCCGGGATGCACCTTTACCGAATTTGGTGCGGCGCTGGGCCGCGATATCAACCTGCAACATGATCTTCCTCCTGACTGTGCCTTTTCGGCGATTGCCGCCGTTCCCCGGACCTTCCGGGATGGGCGGCTTTTTGATTATATTGATCAAACAAAAAGGGAACTGACCGAATCCTCCGAGTGAATCCGGCGAATCGCTTCACCCAGCAGGCTGCAGACCGACAACACCTTGATCTTGCCGCATTCCTTGGCCGCTCCCCGCAACGGGACGCTGTCGGTGATCACCAGCGATTTGATTTTTGATTTCTCCAGCCGTTCGATGGCCGGGCCGGAGAGCACTCCGTGGGAGCAGCAAGCGTAAACTTCCAGCGCCCCGGCGCCGGTCAGAACCTCGGCCGCCGAACATAAGGTGCCGGCGGTGTCCACCATGTCGTCAAGGAGAATAGCCACCTTGCCCTTGACGTCGCCGATTACGCTCATCGCCTCGCACTCGTTGGCCCGTTCCCGCCGCTTGTCGATGATCGCCAGGCTGGCGTTGAGCCGCTTGGCAAAGGCCCGGGTCCGTTCCACCCCGCCGGCGTCCGGCGAGACCATGACCACGTTGTCCTTGGGCAAGTTCTGGTTGATGTAGTCGAGCAAGACCGGGGCGGCAAAGAGGTTGTCCACCGGGATATTGAAAAAACCCTGGATCTGGCCGGCGTGGAGATCCATGGTCAGCACCCGTCGCACTCCAACCACCATCAACATTTCCGCTACCACCTTGGCGGTGATCGGCACCCGCGGGGCGACCTTGCGATCCTGGCGGGCGTATCCGTAGTAGGGCAGCACCGCCGTAATCCGGCGGGCCGAGGCCCGGCGCAGGGCATCGACGATGATCATCAGCTCCATCAGGTTATCGTTGACCGGCGGACAGGTGGGCTGGATGATAAAGATATCGCGGCCCCGGACATTCTCGCCGATTTCGACAAAAATCTCGCCGTCGCTGAAACGCCGTACCTCTGCCTTGGAAAGGGGCAATTCCAGATAACGGCAAATGTTTTCAGCCAAAACCGGGTTGGCATTGCCGGCAAAAATTTTCATATCATTTTTCATGGTTGGCCATATGGTAAAGATTGACGATGGCGTATGTAAAAACTGGCTGGGGCGGCAGGATTCGAACCTGCGAATGCAAGAGTCAAAGTCTTGTGTCTTACCGCTTGACGACGCCCCAACCCAAATTAATCCAAAGCAAGGGGCCGGGTCAGGAACACATGGGGATAACGCGCTTGCATTTTCTCCAGGCACTGTTCCGCCGTGGCCCGGTCGGCAAATAGTCCGAAAACGGTCGGGCCGCTACCCGACATCAGGGCGCCGTCGGCCCCGCTGGCCGCCAGTTCCTCTTTTATCCGGCCCAGTTCCGGATAGCGGGCCAGGGTTACCGACTCGAGGTCGTTCACCAGTTGGCCGAGCCATTTTTTTTCGCGTGACCCGGCGGAGTTGGCCGGGTGCATGGGGCGGCCTAAAATAAAAGGATCATGGCCGGTTGTCAATCTAAAATTCTGATAAACCCATTGGGTGGAGACGGCAAAGCCGGGATTGACCAGAAGAATCCATCCCAGTTTTGGGGTTGCCGCCTCGGTCAGGATTTCGCCGATCCCCTCGGCCCAAGCGGCGGCGGCCGGTTGCACGAAAAAAGGCACGTCCGCTCCCAAGGGCCGGGCCAAGGCGGCCAGTTCCGCCCGGCTCAGGCCGGTTTCCAGAAGTTTATTGAGCCCGAGTAAGGCGGCGGCGGCATCGCTGCTGCCGCCGCCCAGGCCGGCCGCCACCGGCACCTTTTTCTCCAGCCGCAGTTCCACCCCGGCCGGCCTCCCGGTATGGGCGAAAAAGGCGCGGGCGGCCCGCACCACCAGATTGTTTTCATCCGCCGGCAGCAGCTCGCCAAGCTCTCCGCCGCAAGTAAAGAGCAGCCGGTCATCCTCCCGGTTTTTCAGGAGCAGGCGGTCTGCCAGTTTCAGCTTGAGCATCAATGATTCAAGCTGATGATAACCGTCCGGCCGCTTGCCGATTATCCGCAGGCTGAGGTTGATCTTGGCCGGGGCGGCAATGGCGACGGTGAACGGAGATGGAATATCAGGGGCGAGCACGGGCGGTTTCCGGGGGGTTATTCCGGGGCCGATCAGCCAACGGCCTGGAGATAGCGCATCCGCAGGTCGTAAAGAATATTTTCCAGCAACTCCCCTTCCTGGCCGTTCAGGTTCCCCTTGGTTTTGTCCTGCAGCAGGCGGAGGGTGTCGATGGTGTGCTTGGCCAGCACCATATCCCGGGCCTTTTCGCCGGTTTCCGGGCTGGCCAGTTCCCCCAGGTGATAAAGGGCGGAGTTGTTGAGGGAGATCAGGAGGGTGGTAAAGGTCACCTCCGGCATCACGCATTTGCCGTCCTTCCTGATCCGGCCGGGTGGACACGGTTTTGGGGACTCGCCGTTCTCCGTCATGACACCCTCCTCTCCTGGGCCGGCTTACGACAGGGCCGGCAGATCCAGAATCATTGCTTCGTTGATATGCTCCAAGGCCTGCACCTTCTGCAACAACTCCTTGCTGACCAGGGTATCGGTATTGAGCAGGATCACGTTGCGATTGGATTCCTGCTCGCGGCCCACGGTCATCCGGGCGATATTGATCCCGGCCTCGCCGAGGGTGATCCCCAGGCGGCCGATTACCCCCGGCACGTCGTTGTTGTGAACAAAAAGCATGGGGCCGCTGGGCAGGGCCTCCAGCCGGAAGGTGTTGAACCTTACCAGGCGCGGTTCCTTGCGGCCGAAAACAGTGCCTGCCAGGACGTTTTCCCCGGCGCTGGTCTTGACCTTGACCACCAGCAGATTCAAGAAATCATCGGACTGATCGGTCTTGGATTCCACCACCCGAATGCCGCGTTCCTTGGCCACCAGGGGGGCATTGACGTAGTTGACCGCATCCTTCAAAATCGGGGTGAACAGCCCCTTGAGCAGGGCCACGGTAATCGGGCTGGTGGTGGTTTCGGCGAGATCGCCGCAGTATTCAATGTTGATTTCCTCCACCCCGCCCTTGGCGATCTGCATGTGCATGGCGCCCATCATTTCGGCCAGATTCAGGTAGGGGCCGACCTGGGCCATCACCTCGCCGCTGACCGACGGCACGTTGACCGCATTGACCACGCTGCCGTGGAGGAGGTAATTGGCGATCTGCTCGGCAATGGCCACGGCCACGTTTTCCTGGGCCTCGGCGGTGGAGGCGCCCAGGTGGGGGGTGCAGATGAAGTTGTCCAGGGAGAGCAGGGGGCAATTTTCCTGGGTGGTGGGCTCGACTTCGAAGACATCCAAGCCCGCGCCCCGGATGGTCCCGCTTTTCAGGGCCTCGTAGAGGGCGGCTTCGTCCACCACCCCGCCCCGGGCGCAATCCACGAACAGGGCTTCCTTTTTCATCAGCTTGAACTGGGCCGCCCCGACCAGATGCTTGGTGTCCGGGGTGAGGGGAACATGGACCGAAATATAATCGGCCCGGCGGCAGAGTTCGTCCAAGCCGACCAGTTCCGCCCCGATTTTCTCCACCTGCTCCTTGGGCATATGGGGATCATAGGCGATGACCTTCATCCGCAACCCCTGGGCCCGTTCGGCGAAAATCCGGCCGATCCGGCCGATTCCCACGATCCCGACCGTCTTGCCGGTCACCTCGTGGCCCTGGAATTTCTTTTTCTCCCACTTGCCTTCCTTCATCGAGGCGGTGGCCTGGGGAATATTGCGGGTAAGGGCCATAATCATGGCAATGGCGTGTTCGGCGGCGGTGGTGGCGTTGCCGTCCGGGGCGTTCATCACGATGATCCCCTTCTTGCTGGCCGCGGGCACGTCCACGTTGTCGAGGCCGATCCCGGCCCGGCCCACCACCTTGAGGTTTTCCGCCGCCTCAATGATCTCGGCGGTCACCTTGCTGGCGCTGCGAATCACCAGGCCCTGGTAGGCCGGAATGATCTTTTTCAATTCCTCCGGGGAAAGCCCGGTGCGTACATCCACTTCCAAACCGGCATCCCGGAGAATCTTTTCGCCCACCGGCGCCAGGTTGTCACTGATCAGAACCTTCATCCGCTTCACCTTGTTGATTGTCTGGTCGTAAGGCAAGCCTCGGCAGCGGGTGAAACCGCGATGCCCGGCGGCGGCTTACGTTTCTGGGGGTTAAAAGCGGCGAATTTGCCGCCCGAAAAAAAGCGAGTATTATGTTGTTGCCAGGTTTTGTCAAGGGCAAAGGCGATTAACGGGGAGCGGCGAAGAGGGCCGAGAAGTCGGCCGGGCCGTCGTCCTCCGGTTCTTCGTGGTCATTGGTCGGCGGGAGCGGGCGTTGCCGCTTTTGTTGCCATTCTTGGCAGGCCCGCTGCCACAGCCGGAGCGGGAAGGAGGGGCCGGCAAGGTACGGAAAAAGGGTGGCTTCCATCTCCTTTTGCAATTCTTGCAGCACCTCGGTTTTTTCCCCCTGATCGACGAAATGGCGGACTTTAGTGGTGGCAAAGGTCAGATATTCGCCCAGGGAGGCGGCCGCTTCCGGGGCCTCGGCCCGCCACTCCTCGCCAATCGGCACCGTGGCCTCGCAACGCAGTTCCAGCAGCCAGCGGTCACCGGCCAGGGGGCGGGAAAGATCAAAGAATGAGACTTCGATCCGGTCGGCTATTTTTTTGCGATCAATCAAAATCATAACAAGAGAATCCGAGATTTACAGAGAGGTTTGCGCCGCCCCTTGCTTGCCCGGTGGCGGCAAACCGGGTATATACCATACTTCGTTCCCATAATCTCAAAAAATACAGGTAACTCTTCATGCCGATCGTCGTTCACAATACCAAGAGCGGCCGCAAGGAACCGCTGGCCCCCCTGGAACCGGGCCATATCAAAATGTATGTCTGCGGGATCACCGCCTATGACTACTGCCATATCGGCCATGCC
>DIKC01000174.1:9220-9565 GCA_002421565.1 Desulfobulbaceae bacterium UBA5628
ACATCGACGACAAGATCATCAGGCGGGCGGCCGAGCAGAACACCACCTGCGAGGCGCTTTCCCAGCGTTTCATCCGGTTCTTCCATGAGGACATGGCCCGGCTCAAGATCACCCCGCCCGACCTGGAGCCCCTGGCCACCGAGCATATTCCGGAAATGATCGCCCTGATCGAGGAATTGATCGCCAAGGGACTGGCCTACCCGATGGGCGGCGACGTCTATTTCAAGGTCGAGGCCTTTCCCGCTTACGGCGCCCTGGCCGGCCGCAACCTGGAAGAGATGCAGGCCGGAGCCCGGGTGGCGGTCAACGAAAACAAGCTCCATCCCATGGATTTCGCCCTCTGGA
>DIKC01000174.1:9690-45472 GCA_002421565.1 Desulfobulbaceae bacterium UBA5628
AAAACGAAATCGCCCAGAGCGAAGGGGCCACCGGCAAGCCCTTTGCCAAGGTCTGGCTCCACCACGGTTTTGTCACCATCAAGGACGAAAAGATGTCCAAGTCCCTGGGCAACTTCCTTACCATCCGCGAGGTGCTGGAGCGTTATTCGGCCGAGGCCCTGCGCCTGTTTGTCTTTTCCACCCACTATCGCAACCCGCTTGATTATTCCGAAAGTGCGATGAAGGACAACGCGGCGGCCCTGACCCGCCTCTATGCTTGCCTGGCCGAGGTGGCGGCCCTGCCCGAGGACGGCGATCCGGCGGCGACCCCGCTGATTGCCGCCAAGGATCGCCGCAAGCTGGAGGAAATGGTGGCGCGTTTCGAGCAGGCGATGGATAATGATTTTAATACCGCCCTGGGGCTGGCCCAGCTTTTCGAGGCAGCCAGGATCATCAACAAGATCCGGCCTACCCTGCCCGCCTCCCCGGCTCCGGCCGATCTTGCATTGTTGCGCCGGAGCGCCGCAAGCATCCGGGAACTGGGCGGGATCATGGGGCTGCTGGGGGACGATCCGGCCGCCCATCTCCAGGCCCGGCGGGAGGCCCTGCTGGCCGATCTGGCGATCGGGCGGGCGGAAATCGAGGCATTGATCGAACAACGCAATCAGGCCCGGGCCGCCAATGATTGGCTGGCCGCCGACCGGATTCGCGACCAGTTGTTGGCCCAGAAGGTGGAATTAAAGGATTCGGCGGAAGGCACGACCTGGGATGTCAAAATGATGTAATCCTCTGCGGGAGGGCGCATTATGCTGAGAATGCCGGCGGTAGCTGACCAATTCTATCCGGGAGAACCGGAAACCCTGCGCCGTTTGCTGCATAAGCTGATTCCGGCCGGGCCGGCGCCGGCCGCCAAGGCGCTGGTCATGCCCCATGCCGGTTATGTCTATTCCGGCGGAGTGGCGGGCGAGACCGTCAGCCGGGCCGCGATCCCGGAAGCGGTGATAATTCTCGGCCCCAATCATCACGGGCTGGGGGCGGAGGCGGCAATCATGGCCCAAGGCTCCTGGCTCATGCCCTTGGGCGAGGTACCGATCAACGCCGATCTCGCCCGCCTGCTGCTGGCCCATTGCCCGGTTGCTACCGACGACCCGGCCGCCCATCGCCGGGAACATTCCCTGGAGGTGCAGGTTCCCTTCCTCCAGATGCGCCAGCCCAAGTTAGAGATCGTGCCCCTGGTGCTCTCCCATCTTGCCCTGCCCCAATGCCTGGAAATCGGCCGGGGAATCGCCGCCGCCATCCGGGAATACGCCAATACTTACGCCCGGCCGGCGCTGCTGGTGGCGAGTACCGACATGACCCACTACCAGAGCCGCCAACAGGCCACGGCCCAGGATCGCCTGGCCATCGAACGGGTGCTGGCCCTGGACCCGGAAGGCCTCTATCATACGGTGCGGGAACACCGGATCAGCATGTGCGGATTCATCCCCACCGTGATAACCCTGGCCGCCACCCTGGCCCTGGGGAGTGCCCGGGCGGAACTGGTCCGCTACACCGATTCCGGCGAGGCCAGCGGCGACACCAGCCAGGTGGTGGGCTACGCCGGTTTCGTGATCGACTGAAAGGGCATCGGGCCGTATCTTTCCGCTTGACATCGGCGGCCTGGTTTTCTATCTTGCCCGGCACTGCTGCCATTATGCACTGGGGGATCGTCTAACGGTAGGACTGCAGACTCTGACTCTGCCTGTCGGGGTTCGAATCCCTGTCCCCCAGCCAAAAAAATAAACGAGGCTACGGTTAACGCCGTAGCCTTTTTTGTTGAATCCAGAACTGACACCAGTTCTTTCTGAATTTGTAAGGAACTCCGCAGGATCAGAGCACGGTGGGGGCGATTTTAGCCTGCCCCTCAACCTGATTGAATCTGACCGCCAGCATGGTGACGTCGTCGGACTGCGGGGCGCCGTTGGCGTGTTTTACCACCTCAGCGCGAACCGTATGGATGAGTTCGCTCAAGCTGGCTTGGGGATCGCCTTGCAGGGTGGCCAGTAGTCTTTGTTCTCCAAACAGTGCTGATTCCTGGTTCTTTGCCTCGGTAACGCCGTCGGTGTAGAGAAAAAACACGTCGCCCGGACGCATGGTTATTTTCTCGTTTTCGTATGTAGATCCCGGCATGGGGCCGAGGACAAAACCGGCCTTGATGGTCAGGTACTCGAAACCCTGGCCTTTGCTGGCCAAGAGCGGCGAGTTGTGGCCGGCGTTGGCGTAATGAACCTCGCCGTTTCTGGTGTCGAGAATGGCAAAGAATACCGTAACGAACATGCAGCTTTCGTTATCCGCCGCCAGGATTTCGTTGACGCGGGTCAGTATTTCGGCCGGTGTTCCCAAGCGTTGCGCCTCGGTCTTGAGCAGGGTTTTAGCTACCATCATGTACAATGCCGCCGGCACACCCTTGTCTGAAACATCCGCAATCAGAAAGCAAAGGCGGTGTTGGTCGATAAAGAAAAAATCAAAAAAATCACCCCCTACTTCCTTGGCAGGATCCATGCTGGCATGAATGGAAAATTCGACCCGGTCGGGAAAAGGCGGGAATATCCGGGGTAGCAGGCTGGTCTGGATGTCGGTAGCCACCTTTAATTCGCTCTGGATACGCTCTTTGGCGGCCGTGGTTTCGGTCAGATCGTGAATGTATTGCAGCAGCGAGACTTTCATCTCCTGAAAATCACGGGTGAGAACCCCCACCTCATCGTCGGAATTAACCGTCGGCAGTTCAAGATCAAAATTTCCCTTGGCCAAAGCATTGGTGGCCTTTACCAGATGGCAAAGCGGCCTGGTAATGGAGCGGGCCATAATCACTACCGCGATGGTCAAGAGCATAACACCGGCAAGGCCCATGCCGGACATCGCCAGGCTCATCTGATTCAACTCGGCGAATAACTCCGCCTCCGGAAAAGTGACCGCCAGGGTCCAGCCGGTCGATCCGAGGGGCGCATAGTACACCCAACTGCGCCCCCCCGGCATGTTGGCGTACAGGGTAAAATCACTTTCACCCCTGATCATTTTACGGCCGAGCTCACGTAATTCCTGATCATTGTATTCTTCGGCGATGCTGAAAATGTTTTCGTTGAGAATCAAGTCCTGTTGGGGATGGGCGATAATCATCCCATTACGGGAAATAATGGCGGCATAGCCGCTTTTGAGCACCTTGACGGAAGAGACCAGTTCGATCAGATATCTGATATCAACGTCCGAGGCCACAATCCCGCCCACCCTGCGAGCTGCCCCTTCGCCCATATAGAAAGGAACGGTGTAGGTCGCCATCAGGGCTTCCTCTCCCCCGTCGTCAAAATAGGGCTCACTCCAATCCGCTTTTTCCGTCTCCCGGGCAATCTGATACCAGTCTTTTAGCAGATAGTTATAGGACTGATCCGACTCAATAAAACGAATTTCGCCATTTTCTCGATAGAAATAGGGATCATAAAAGCGGAGAGATTTTTTGAAAGCATACGGTTCAAAGGCGATGACCGTGCCGTAGATTTCGGGATTGTTGACCAACGTGCCGCGCATCAGCGCCAGTAACTCTGATTCGGAGTATTCAGCCACTTCCAGTGTCCGGGCCAGGCCCTCCGTAACCTTGCCGATCGCGGCCAGCTCGGTTTCCACCCGGTGGACCAGGGAAAAAGCGAGATTGCGCGCCTCGCCCTCCAGCCCCTTTTCCAGGAGCAGACTGGAACGATAGTAATTGTAGCCGATCAGCACCGTGAAAATGAGGGCGCTGGACAAGGTAAAGACCAGAATGAGTTTTAAGGTAATACTTTTATTCCACGGCATCGGTTTCTCCGACAAAGACCTGATAAGGAGGAACCACTGGCAACAAACCATGCTTCCGTAGCACTTCCCCTACCGCCTCATAATCGCTTTGCGCGAGCCGGCCGAAGGAGCGGGGAGAATTTTTGTGCTTGATCAACTCTTCCATCCGCGCAAGCATCCAGCGCTGATGGATACGGTTGGCCGGCACCTTGGCCTCGCGCATATATTTAAGCACAATATCGATGGCTTCGTCGGGATGGGTAAAGGCGTAGTCCCAGCCTTCCAATGAGGCGCGGACAAAGGCGGCGACAAGTTCCGGGTCTTGCCGCAGGGTTTCCGCAAGGGTATAAAGGCCATCCTCGGGAAGATCGACCCCATAATCATGGAGCGCAAAGACATTCAACTCATCTGAGTCAAGTCCTGAAAGCATGAGAGTGTGGTACTCATTGTACCACATGGCCGATACCACCTCGACCCCGCCCCGCAAAAAGAGGTTTACGGTGTAGGACTGGGGTATCTCCTTGACTTGTAGATGATAATTATTGAGAAAAATCCGGGCCGGTATTCCCAATACTCCCTCCCAGACACCCACCTTGCGACCGGCCAAGTCAGCCGGGGTTCTGATCCCGCTACTCTTTCTTGCCACCAGCATCGTTGATGACCGCTGAACCAGTTGCGCCACGTTGATGAGCTTGCCTCCCCCGGCCCGTTGCTGAAGAGCGTCGACCAGCCAGAGTACGGCGAAGTCGGCCTCGCCTTTTTGCAGGGATTCGACCGGTGAACGCTCTGGGCCGCCAGAAATGATCGTCATCTCCAGGCCATGCCGGGCATAGAGTCCCTTGTCCAAGGCTACATAATATCCGGCGAATTGGGCCTGAGGACTCCACAGCGGAAAGAGCGAGGCTTTTTTCAGCACGTTTTCGTCGGCATAAGCCGACCCGGAAAAAATGAGTCCGATGACTCCCAAGAACAACGCCAGGAGCCACGCTCCTGACCATTGTCTTGCCGTATGCTTCCTTGATATTGTTGGCATTGACTCCCTCGAATATTCCCGGTTCACCACCGGTTCAGATGAATCCGTTCCCGCTGGAACCGATCCGCCGGTAAGGGCCTGGGGCCGTCTGGATAGCCGACAACCACCAGGGCAAGCGGCAGAACTTCTGCGGGAAGATCGCAAATCTCGCTCAAGGCCCGCATCCGATCCTTTTCTGGAAAAATACCTGTCCAAACCGCTCCCAAACCAAGGGCATGGGCGGCCAGCAGCAGGTTTTGGGTGGCGCAGGAGCAGTCGAGTACCCAATAATTGCCCGGGACCTTCTCTCGCTGCCGATTGCCGCATACGAGAATGGCCAGGGGAGCGGTCGCCAGCATCCCGGCGTAAGGATGAACCTGCATAATCCGTTCAAAGGAATCCTTGCGGTCGATCAGCACGAATTCCCAGGGCTGCTCGTTCATGGCCGAGGGAGCGGCCATTGCCGCCTGCAGCATGGTTTCTATCTTCCGCGGTTCAATTTCTCGCGCCTGAAAACGACGCACACTCCGGCGGCCAAAAATCGCCTGTAATGCCTCCATCCCTGGTTCTCCTTTGTTCGGGGCAGCCCACAGAGAACGATCAGTTACCGCCATTGCCAGGCAACCGCCGTTTCATGGTAAAAATATTACGGTTACGGTTGCCGCTGCGCTCGTAAGCGAATTTATCGACCCCCTTAAGCACCAAATATATCCCCAGCCCCCCGATAGGGCGCTCCTCCAATGGTCTGGCCAGGTCTTCCTCGGTGGGGAGCTTTTTGGCAAGCGGGTCGAAAGGAGTCCCGGAATCCTCGACCGCAATGGTTATTTCCCCATCGTTCAGTTTTCCCTGAACCAGAATATCGCCGGTCAGGCCGGCCTCTTCATAACCGTGAACGATGATGTTGGTGGCAATCTCATCAACCGCCAGCCGTAGATTATAGGCCGCCTGCCTGTCCAAACCCGCTTTTTCGGACGCATCCTTGACGTATTGCCCCAGTCGGCTCAGGGCGTCGAGAGTCGCCGGCAGAATCACCGGCGCTATCTCCATCTCCATCTGCCCCGCTGGACTGTTGGGCGGACGTGGCTCAGGAGCCCCTGCGCCCTTAGTCGTCGCCATAGGTATCCTGAAGATAGACGCTATGATGAAAGCCGCTCATCTCCAGGGTGGCAAGTACCGGCCCCTGGCTGCCGATGACATAAATATCAACATTAATCCCCATCTTCTGCTTGGCAAAGATCAGCACCCGCAGGCCGGCGCTGGCGAGAAACTCCAGTTCATTGAAATACAGCACCAGCCGCCGGGGCTTTTCGGCGGCGGCCTGTTCGATGGTTTCCTTGAACTGGCCGGCTACGCTGGCGTCGAGTTCCCCCTTTAGGGTTACCTTGGCTACTCCGTCCACTACGGCAAGTTGGGCGCTGAAAGGCATCTTGCGGCTCCTTTTTGGGCCGAGGTTTCGGGGCTATATTTTTTCCCTGCCGACCAGGATAACAACCGAATATCCTCCGACAAGAAATTCTTGTTGACCGCCAAGAAGCGGCTCACTCCCCGGCGTAAAAATATCCTGGGGAGATGACATGCTGGTATTGACCGCCACATGCCAGTTGAAACCAACCGGCAGTTTGGGGAGTTCAAAAGGCAGGGCATCGTAGTGACTGTTCATCGCCACATAGATATAATCGTCACAGCTCCGGCCTTCCTGGGCATGACGGCCGCAAAGGAGAAAGGCGAGTACCCGGCTGCCGGCAGACCAGTCCGGCTCCCAGGCCCTGGTTCCGTGCCAGGTGATATCCGGATAACCGCTGCCGATCCAATCATGGTTACGCAGGTGATGGCGTTGCCGCAGAACCGGATGGGCCCGGCGAAAGGCGACCATCTTGCGGGCGAAACGCAGCAGGTCGGTGTTGCTCTCGGCCAGCCGCCAGTCCAGCCAGTTGAGTTCGTTGTCCTGACAATAGGTGTTGTTGTTGCCCCGCTGGCTGCGCCCGAATTCATCCCCCATCAGAATCATGGGGATGCCCTGACTGGTCATCAGGATGGCCAAGGCATTACGGATCAATCGCCGACGGAGGTTGTTGATCCCGGGATCATCGCACTCCCCTTCCCAGCCGCAGTTCCAACTGTGGCTGTCGTTGTCTCCGTCACGGTTATCCTCGCCGTTGGCCTCGTTGTGCTTCTGGTTGTAGGCGAAGAGATCGTAGAGGGTGAAGCCGTCATGGCAGGTGACGAAATTGATCGAGGCCGTCGGCCCGCGACCGTTCCAGCCGTATAGATCGGGGGAACCCTGGAGCCGCTGGGCCAGGGCTCCGACCATTCCCGGGTCGCCCTTGAGAAACCGACGCACGTCATCCCGGAATTTGCCGTTCCATTCGGCCCAGCGACCAAAGGCGGGAAAAGAGCCGACCTGGTACAAACCGCCGGCGTCCCAGGCCTCGGCGATCAGTTTACATTTTCCCAGCACCGGATCAAAGGCCAGCGATTCCAAAAGCGGCGGGTTTGGCAGGGGCGCTCCCCAGGGATCGCGGCCGAGGATTGAGGCCAGATCGAAACGGAAGCCGTCGATATGGTATTCGGAGGCCCAGTAGCGCAGGCAGTCAAGAACGATCCCGCGCACCACCGGATTGTTGCAGTTGAGGGTGTTGCCGCAGCCGGAAAAATTGAAATAATACCCCTCCGGGGTAAGCATGTAATAGGTTTTGTTATCCAGGCCGCGGAAGGAGAAGGTCGGTCCCCGCTCGTTACCCTCGGCGGTGTGATTGAAGACCACGTCCAGGATCACCTCGATTCCGCTTTTATGCAGTTCCTTGACCAGATTCTTAAACTCATCGACCTGCATGCCAAGGCGGCCGGTGGCGGCAAAGCCGGCCTTGGGGGCGAAGAAGTTGACCGTGCTGTAGCCCCAGTAATTGTAGAGCATTTCACCGGTGTCGGGACGGCGGCGGCTGTTTTCAAATTCGTCGAATTCATAGACCGGCATCAATTCGACGCAGTTGATGCCGAGTTCCTTGAGGTAGGGGATTTTTGCCCGCATGGCGGCAAAGGTTCCCGGATGTCTGGCGCCGGCGGAAGGATGCCGGGTAAAGCTGCGCACGTGCAGCTCATAGATCACCAGCTCTTCAATGGGAACCTCCAGGGGACGATCGTCTTCCCAGTCGAAATCTTCAAATACCAGCCGGCCCCGGTAGGGAAAGACGTTGTTCCAGTCCGGCACCACCCCCCACACGTCCCGACCGCCCACCGCCTTGGCGTAAGGATCGAGCAGAATTTTGCTCCGGTCAAAACGGTGGCCGGCCGCCGGCTCAAAGGGGCCGTCCATCCGGTAGCCGTACTCGATGGTTTCGCAATCAAGATCAAATACCATCATGCTCCAAACATGACCGATCCGAAAAGAATCGGGAAAGGGAATTTCCGCCATCGGGGTCGGCGCCCCCTTGCTGAAAAGCACCAGGGTACAGGAGACCGCGTGACTGGAAAAAATCGAGAAGTTGATCCCGCCCGGCACCAGAGTGGCCCCAAAGGGAAACGATTTTCCCGGCCGCAACCGGAAGCCGGCTATTTCATGGGTCGGGTAGTAATCGATCCTGGCCTCGACGTTATCAAGCCGACCTGGAGGCGGGGTTTGTTCGCTGCTCATCTCGCGCTCCTCAAGGAAATCATGCCAGGGCCGCCAGCCCGGCCTCGCGGCTGTCGGCCAGGGTGAAAAACTTGATAAAACCGGTCATCGACATGGTATCCCGGATCTCGTCCGAGACCCCCACCAGCACCACCCTACCCTTCTTGGCCGCAACCTGCCGATAAAGGAGGAGAAGCATCCGCAGACCGGCGCTGGAAAGATAGCTGACCTCTTGCATATCAACCAGCAGGCCGGCGCCGACCTGCAAGGCGTCAAGGAGTTTTGCCTGGGCCGTCGGCGCGGTTTTACCGTCGATTTCGCCACTGATGACGGCAATAATGTTGGCGCCTTCAACCTTGGTTACAATGTCCATGCACTACCTCATCCTGTTCTGGAAAGAGCTTTTTACGTCCGCCTACACCGGGGTGATGGTCACCTTTACCCGCAGGGCATGCTGGGCGGCCGGGAGATTGACGGCCAATTTCTCGGCATCGAAGTTCTGATAAGGTTTACCGTCGATCTCCACCGCCGTCAATCTGATACTCCCCGGTGGCAGAATGTCCGGCGCCACCCGGAGGATATTATCCTTGAAACCGCCCGGTTTGGGTTTGAAATAAAAATTCATCGGCGTCTTCTTTATCAACATGTTGGTATATACCGCCGCCAGATAACAGAGCTCGGTGGAGTGGTAACCGCTCATGGAGTGGCTGCCCTTAAAACGCTCATTACCCATCAAATAGGGCAGCCCATTGGCCAGGACGTTGAAGTACACCGCGCCGTCGTCACGATCCAGGAAATGGGCGTTATAGAAGGATGCCGCTTCCCGGGCGTGGCGGAGATACTCGTCATCCTTAAGTACCCCGCGCATGATCATGTAGGCCAGGATAGCCTGCTCCTGCTGCCACCACGCCTTGCGGTCGTGCCAGGTGAAGCGGTGATATTCCTCGCCCGGTGCTATGGTGCGGGAAACCACATCATACCAGCCGCCCCGCTGGCGGTCGCTGCCGACCGCCGGCATCAGTTCCGCGATTTTGCGGGCAAAGGCGACATACTTCTCCTTGGGCCGCAGGCTGTTCATCCGCATCAGGTTCCAGGCGATCTTGAGATTGTGGCCGACCACCGCGTTGTCCTGCTGCCAGCCCCAGCTCTTGTCGTGACTCCAATCCTCAAAGAAACGCTCCTGAACAAAGGGGCTGTTGGCATAATCCGGGAAATGCGCCTCAATGGTGTCAAAGGTGTATTCCAGGAAGTCGGCGTATTTCTCCTCGCCGGTGGCCAGCCAGAGATTGATCAGGTAAGCCGGCGCATGGTCGCCCACCGAGTTCCAGTTCTTTTTGGCCCGGTTGTTGCCTTTGTCCAGGGTCGGGGAACGGGGATCAAGGGTGATCGGGTCGATATGGGAGAAGTAACCGCCCTGCTGATCATCCTTGTAGTATTTTTCAAAGAGATCGATGGTTTTTTCGATATCGAACATGATCTGCGGATCGCCGGTAATCCGGTAGGTCTGGGTCGGCCCGGCCAGGGCGTAGATCTGCTCATACATCGGCAGCGAATCATAATCATCGCCGAATTCCGAGGTCAGCAGTTTCTGTTCCCGTTCTCCCGATACCTGCAGGCCGTGATACCAGTAAATCAAGCCTTCGTCGTTATCATAAAAACGCACATGTTCACGCAGGTATTCAGTGCCAAGTTCGGCCCCTTCCAGAAAACGATCCTCGCCGGTGAGAAGATAGGCAGAGGCGAAGCCGTACACCAGGCGGGAAATGGTATCGGTTTCCTGGAGGTAATCCCCTTTTTTGCCCCCAGCCAGGTGAAGAAAGGTACGATAGTCACGGTAATCAATCTGATTCTCCGGGTAGCCGAATTGCCATTTCAGATAACTGTCAGCGATCGCCCGAATCTGCTTGATCCACCAATCCGGCTCTTCGTGGCGGTAGTTGCCGATCTGGTCGCCCGGAAAGATCATCGACTTGACCTCGATCCGGTAGTCGTCGCCATTGGGATAGAAGATGCAATAAGCGTAAACGAGATTCTCCTCTTCCAGCAGTTCCCCGAGACGGCCGGTGGCGTCAATATACCCCTCGTCCAGGTTTTGACTGATTCTGGCATAGGTCATCGGGGTGATAAACATGGTGTACTCCCGGCCATCCGAGGTTTTAAGCCCAAAAGAACGCTCGGTGCGGTTAAATCTGGTAACGTAGCCGGTAATCGTGTCGGAAAAAGTGAATTTTAACTGTCCCATGTCTCCCTCTCTGTTTCGTCAAAATTATCCTGCGATATCATAGGCTTTTATGGTCGCGAAGCCGTGTGGGCCTCTCATTCGTGGATCTCGATGATCCGGCCGTCCGGATCTCGCAGCCAGACGATCCGGCGGCTCAGGCCATGCTCCGCGAGATCCAGGGGGCCGAGGGTGATCGCCGCCTCCCGGCCAAATCCCCGCAAGGTCGCCTCCAGGTCATCAACCCGGAAGGCCAGATGGCGGAAACCGGCATAGCTTGGGCCATCTTTTTCAGGCGCTGGCTCCGACGATTTCCCTTTGGCCGGGAAAAGTTCCAGGCAAAAATTCCCTGAACGGAGAAAGACGATCTGCATTTCGCCTAAAAATATAACCCGCTCCCTGGTAAAGCCGAAATGCTGGCAATAAAAGCGCTCGGTGGCAAAGGGATCGGTGCAGGTCAAGCCCAGATGGCTGACCACCGGCGGAAGGGTGGCCGTGACCGTCACCGGAAATAATCCTCGGCATTATCCTGGGGGAAAAAACCGAGTTGCCTGCTTGTTTCCGTAAGGTCGAAAACCGGCTGACCGTTATTGCTCACTGCAAAGGCAACCAGAAAGTCTTGGTCAATCTCCAAGGCCCTGCTGAAGGCAGCCACCAGATCCCGGTGGCTGCAAAAAACGGCGCGCATATAAGCCCCTCCGTAGAGGGCGGGGTTGTCCTGGGGCACGGTCCAGCCGATCCGCAAGGCCGCGAACTGGATACCAAGATGGGAAAGATGGCGCCCGACATTTTCACCGAAGACCTTGGACTCCCCATAGAGGCATTGGGGGGTGGGATTACGGTCAAGGGTAATCAGGGGGCCGCTGTTTCCGCGCAGCGCCGTACTAATGTCTCCCTGGTGATAAAAATTGGAACTGGCAAAAATAAGCTTTTTGACCCCTGCCCGCTTGACCTCCTCAAAAACATAGCTGGTTGCCCGGAAGTTATTGCGCAGGGTGGACTGCCGGGCGGCATCGGGACTCGGGTCTCCCGCTAGATGGATCAGGACGTCAAGTCCGTCAAAAATGCCTGCGAGCTGCTGGGGATCGCCGCAATCGACTTGGACAAATTCATCCTCTACCAACGCTTGGGGGCTTCTGAGGTCGTAAAGGGTAAGGGCATAGTCTGCCGACAGTCCTTGCCGCAGGGTGGCGCCGACATTACCCGCTGCCCCGGTGATCCCCACTTTTTTGCCCGCGGCTTTCATTTAAAACCTCACGTCGAACAGAATCCCGGGGATAAAGCGTGACATCTTGAAGGCCGGGACATTGGAATGGTTGCGGCTGTAAAGCGCCCGCAAGGAAACCCCATAGCGTTGCTGAAAATAGGTGGTCACCGTAACAACGCCCGACCAGGCCCGATCCGAGCGTTGATCGCCGATGGAAAAATAAATTCCGTCATAATCCTTGCGGTAATGCTCAGCGTAGATGTTAAGCAGGGTATCATGGGGCAGCAGGAAGTTGCCCTCGAGATTGAACTTGTGCCCTTTGCCGTCCCAGAGGGTTGTGCGCGCATCGTCCTGATCGTAGGCGTAACCGGCCCGGAGGAGAATGGCGGGGGAAAGGGCCAGGCTGTGGATAACCCCGGCGCTGTAGCTGGAACCGCTCCGATCGGCGTTGCTTTTGAAGATCGAGACGTTGCGGTATTCGGTGGTGCGATAACGCAGGTCGATCACCGTGGTTTGGTTGCTTGCCGAGTTGACGATCAGGGAGGGGCCGGTCATCACCGCGTCATCGAACAATTTGCCGCCGAGCAATAGATGCTGGTAAGCCAGCGAATAGCGAAACGCAAGCCGGTTATTGAGGCGATATCGGCCCGCCAGTTCGGCCATGTTCTGGGTGAGATTGAAGTCGTCGAGCTCGGCGTGCTGACTCTGAAAAAAGGCGTAATTGAAGGTAAGATCGCCGTCTGGTCCTTTAAACGGAATATAACTGGCGGCCAAATTTAGCACCAGCCGGGAATCATCTTTTTTGCTGATATCCTGGGGAATCGGTGCGCCTTCCGCATTCATAATGGCGTTGCTGTCGTACTGATAGCCGGTGGTGGCCTTCAGAAACAGCTTTTTATCCGGGGGCGGCGGCTTGACCATTTCCAGCATCGCCAGCAGGCCAAAGGGCTGGGATGAAAAAAACCAGGGCTGGTCGTGCTGTTTGGTCGCGTCCGTTGCAGCAGCATCGGCGACCACCTCTCCGGCGCAGGCAACACCCCAAACGAGGGAAGAGGTCGCCAGCAAGCCGGCCAGAAGCACTGCGCTGCCTGCGGAAAATCGCATCAAGCCGCCCCGGAGAGAAGCTCGATGATCCGCCGGGCAAAGAGGTGGCAGTGGCCGCCGCTGCGGGCGGTCACCAGATCGCCATCCACCACCACGTCCTCATCGACATACTGCGCCCCCATGTTACGGGCGTCGCCAAGAAGATTGTTGTGGACCACCAGTTGTCGCCCCCGGACCAGCTCAGGCGCGGGCGCCACCAGCCAAAGGCCGTGGCAGATGATTCCCTTGATAATCGACGGCTCGGCAAAGGCCCGCTTGAGGAATTCCACCGCCGGCGGCAGTTGTTTGATGTCTTCGGTGTAACGAAGCCGGTCGGAGACCATGCCGGACGGCACGATGATTGCCGCGTACTGCCGCAGGGTCTCATCCGTCATCCCTTCGAAGGAGCGCTCCACGGTCATGGGAATCTTGTAATCGTGCCCCTTGAAGGTGAGGGACGGCTGCCCCCAGAGGCGGGTCAGCAGATGAAGCTCGGCCCCTTCTTCGGGAAAACGGCGCTGGTAGTAAAATATCTCCGGTTCGTAAAAATCATCCTCCATCAGGACGGCGATTTTCTTTCCTGGCAGTTTCATGACAAACTCCTTAATCAGGCGGAATTATTCCGCCATCGGGGCCGGCACCAGCCGTTGCGGGCTGAAGACATCGATTGCCACGGAATCCTCGATCATCCGAAACTGATGCGGCACCCCGCCCGGGATGAAATAGCAGTCGCCGGCCTTGAGCAGCTGTTTGTCGGCGCCGATGGTCACTTCGAATGCCCCTTTCAGGATATAGCCGAACTGTTCTTCGGGATGATCGTGTACCGGCGAGACCGTACCGGCCGGGGTTTGCCAGTGCAGGGCGTTAAGGCGGCCGTACCCCCCAAGATCGGTCAAACGAATGCCGTAGCCAAAAGCGATCTCTTTAAGCTTTTCAGAAAAAACAAACATCCCGCGCCCTCTTGTTGCTCAAACCTACATCACCCGCACAATGCGGAAACCGACGTCACAGTAATTGGTGAACGCCCAGTTGGTGTCGGTATGATAGGTGGTCAGAGGGAAGTTGTTGGCATAGACCAACCAGCTCCCTCCCCGCTTCTGGCGATACACCCCGGAGGTATCGTTGATCGGATTGGTTTCATTATCATAGGGGGCAAAATAGGTATAATTTGAATAATAATCTTGCACCCATTCCGAGACATTGCCGGAGAGGTCGTAAATCCCCAGCAGGCTCTTGCCCGCTTCATAGCTGCCGACCGCGGTCGTACCCGTATTACTCTTGAAATTGGCATAGGGGGTGAAATATGGCAGATAGCTGCCGTAATTGCTCTCGCTGGCGTAGACCGTCGACGAGCTTTCCCAGGGAACCGGCCGCCGATCGTAAACCATATTGTCCGAATCATAGCGGGCCGCATGTTCCCACTCAGCTTCCGTCGGCAGCCGATAGCCGGGAGAACCGTAAAACTTCTTAACCCCATCGAAGGTGGATGACCAGTCCGCCAGGTTATAGAGCTGGGCAAGCCCTTCCCACTCGCTCAGGATGTTGCAATAAAAAGCCGCGCCATACCAACTGACATAGACCACCGGATGATTTTCCAGCCCCGGCTTGACGACGAATTTGCCGCCGTCAAAATAAATATCGCACTGTTTTCCCTCGTAATCGCCATCAATATTGAGCAGCTCCTGTGAGTTGCCCTCTTTGTTTTTTACGGTGATGTTGTTTTGATAATCACCGGTTAGATATCCCTTGCGGAGGGCGAAGTTGAGCATATCGCGGTACTGGGCGTTGGTGATTTCATACTTGCCGAGTTCATAATTCTGACTGAGCGTCACCGCTCGCACCGGCCCGGAAGGCCCCGGCGTAATCTCGGCCGGATAGGGCGCGACCACCGTTTCGTTGCCTGGCAGGTAATCCCAACCCATCTTGAATACGCCGCCGGGAACCAATGCCATTTCGGGAATTTCGGAGATAGTATCGCTTCCTGGCAGTGGCGGAGGCGGCGAATCGGATGATCCGTTGCATCCCCAGAGGGCTAAAAGTACGCCACCCCATAACAAGATAGCAAAAAAGAACCTATTTGGGCCGGTTGGCATGGGGGGCTCCGCAAATCTTATTGGCCAGCTGGTTGCAAGTCGGAATGAATACGGCAAAGATCATCGCGATGATGGCAAGCGACAGCAGCTTCGGCAACGGGAAGGTGATTAGCTCCATCCGGCTGGCGTTAAAGTAAATAATGGCGGAGAAGACTATCCCCACCACCACCGGGGTCAGCCGGTCGCGGGAAAGAAAGGGCTTGAAGACAAAAAGGGCAAAGCCGTAATTGAGCCAGAGGGCGAGGATCCACTCCGGACAAAAAAAGTGGGGAAGCAACCAGCGGCCATGTTCCGAGGCGTGATAGACGCCTAATAAAATCAGCAGCGAATCGATCAAAAAACCGGCCCCACCCACGGCCAGCGCCAGGTAAAGACGCTCCTTTTTAAGCGGAGAAAAGGGCAGAAAGAAGGCGACGTTGAGGGCGAAGAACAACAGCCCCAGCCAGGGCATGCCATTCCTGGCCCCCTGGTAGGTGGCGAATGCCGTCATGAAAAAGCCCAGCGGGCTGTACTTCATAATTTTTTCAGCCGGCATATATCCTCCGCCTCATTCCTGGTTGTATAGCTTGAAAGGAATGACACTCTCCTCGTCGGTAATCACGTTGATCACCGTCGGCAGTTCCGAGGCCAGGGCAGCCTTGAAGGCGGGCTCAAACTGTTCGAGGCGGTCGACCCGAAAACCGTTGGCGCCGCAGAGCTTGGCGTATTCGGCAAAATCCGGCCCCAGGATGTGATTGAATACCTCCTTGCCGTGGGCTACCAGATTGAAGAGCTTGATGATGTTGAACTCGCTGTTGTTGAAGATGATCCAGATGATCGGAATGCGGTTCTGGACCGCGGTCATCAACTCAAAACCGGCCATCTGGTAACAGCCGTCGCCGCAACCGACGATGACCCGGCGATCAGGGGCGGCCAACTGAACCCCGATGGCGGCGTTGGTATGGGAGGCCATCGGCCCGAAGCTGCCGGGATTTTTGTAGCATTGGCCGCCGTTCAACTGCATGTAGGCCGCCAGCCAGATCATGTGGGCGCCGGCATCCCCCAGGACGATGGCCTTTTCCGGCAGGAGTCGGCCAAGTTCCTGGGAAAGCTGGCCGGGATGCACCTTGGCCCCTTGATAAACGATGGGCTGGCAACAGTTACGGTCGATCACGGGCCGAAACTTTTCGGTCACCTTAATCCGTCCGGCCAACGCCTCGGTCAGCCGTGCCATGGCCGGTTTGACCGCCGACACCATTGAAAAATCGGCCTTATAAACCTTATCGATTTCGTGGGCATCAAAGTTGATGTGCATCAGCACCTTCTGGTCGAAAATATCCTCCTGAAAACGCCAGGTCTGCCACTTGGCGAAAGAATTGCCCACCGCCAGCACCACCTCGGCGTCCTTCAGGGCCTGACGCGCCCCCATATCGCCGCAGGTGCCGCCCATGCCGAGATGGAGGGGGTGATTGTCGGCGATCATCCCCTTGGCATCCATGGTGGTGATGAAGGGGATCTGGAAGCGTTCGACAAATTCCAGCAATTCCGGGCCGGCGGCGCCATGAACACAACCAAAACCGAACCAGGCGAGTACTTTCTTGCCGGACTTAAGTGCTTGCTCAAGGTATTCGGCAAAAAGACGGATATCCTTGTCCAGCGGCAGAATCGGCTTCACCTCCACCTTGATATCGCGGTGGTGTTTGGTTTCCGCGGCCGCCACATCGTAAGGCAAGTCGATATGAATCGGTCCGGGGCGTCCATTATAGGCCAGATTGACCGCTTCCTCAAAAAGATCGCAGGCCTGTTCCGGCCGCTCGATGAGAAAGGTTTTCTTGGTGGTGGCGCCGAACATGGCTTGGGAGTCAGGGGTGCGGTTCAGGCCCGTCACCTCCCCTAAGTCTCCCTTGCCCCGCCATTTGGTCGGGGCGTAGGAAGCAATGGACATCACCGGATAGGAGCCGCTATAGGCGATGCCCAACCCGGAAAAAAGGTTGTAGGAACCGGGCCCGCCCTGGGCATTGCAAACCCCGAGCTTATGGGAAGTCATGGCGTAGCCGTAGGCCATAAAGGAAGCGGCCTGTTCGTGGCGAGTCATGATGGTCCTGATCTTTTCCGACTCGGCAAAGGCAAAGAGAATATCACCAGACCCCTGCCCCGAACCGGTAAACAGGGCGTCAACCCCCAAGGACTCCAGCATTTTGACGATTGATTGCGCAACGTTCATGGCTTCTCCCTTCTCCGGCGTCCTGATGGCTATTTGTTGTTTAAAACCTCAACCAGTTTCTGGCCGTAGGCAATGGAAGACTCAACCGAAAGCGCGGTAACAAAAGGCCAGTCATAGACCACGCAGGGTTTTTGCCGGTTGGCTTTTTCGTCGGCCACGCAGAGGCCGCCCGGGCCGACCGCGTCGCTGACCACATCCTGCAACGGAAGCAGAAAACCAGGGGTAACCACATCGGTTCCCTGGTTGTCGGGAGTGGTTCCCGCCAGGGTGTAGCTCAGTTCGAAATCAAAATCCCAGGCCCGGGGGTGGGCGGTTGATTTTTTGCCGTAAAGCACGCTTTTGAAACCGGTGGCGGGATTGCGGGTGAAGGCCAGGGCGCCGACCGAATAGCAAATCGCGCCGACCAGCTTGTTGCTGTTAACGGCATCAAGGATCAGTTTGTGCACCTTAGGGTTGTTGGTGATATCGAGACAGACGCCGGGGCCGCCGGTCAGAACCAGGGCATCGTAATCAGCCATCTTGGCATCGGCGATCTTGATCGGGTTGTTCCACTCGCTACCGGCCAGAAGCTCCTTTACCCGGCTGCAAACTTCGGGAGGGTTTACCTTGTAGTTCTGGAGGGGATCATTGAAGTCGGGATCAACGCTGAGCGCGAAGGGCAGCGGTTTTTTGCCCTGGGGAGTTGCCATGGTTACGTTGAATCCGGCCTTCCGCAAGGCATCCCAGGGGGCCTGGAGTTCCTCCGCCCATGCGCCGTAATTGGTTGCCAACAGCAGTATTTTCTTAGCCATGTTTCCTCCTTGTCGTTGCACGACAATTTTAAGGTTGTATCGATGATTATTTCGCCCCGGGCAGTCCTTCCCGGGGCGGGCTGAATACGTCGATCGCCTCGGTTTCGCCGATTGCGGTAAAGGTGTGCGGAATATCAGAGGGGATGAAATAGCAGTCACCTGCTTTCAAGATGGCCGTTTCTTCCCCGATCAGCATCTTAAAGCCGCCCTGGATAACATAACCGAACTGCTCATGGGGATGCTGGTGCAAGGGGACCACGCTACCGTCCGCCATATTCCAATGCAATACGCTCATTTTGCTGCCTTGGCCGAGGTTTTTCATCAACACCCCGTTCCCTAGGTCTTGTAGCGGCAATTTTTCTTGATAACAGAACATGGGCTTGCCCCTTTTTTAGCATGAATTATTGAACGGGAGAGATTATCCTGACATTACGTTTCAATGTTTATGTTGTATAAAATCCGCTGGCCTTATGTCAAACAAATACTTGGTTCGCCGACGGGCAAAGAGCTTGTTTGGCCGCCGCCCGCGAGCGATCAAGAAAATAATCTTTGATGCATCACATTTTATAACTTCCTGCAATTACCGGAAGCCGCGTGATTCACCATTACGACTTTGTGGTCGCAAAAAAAACCGCCAGAGCCAGGAGATTCTTTTATGGCCGATCGAACTGACAACGGCACGGCCAACTTGGCGCCACTTTTTGCTTGACGATGCCGAATGGCCCCGCTAGCTTTGGCCACTCCCCATGAACTTACAAAACCTCGAACCATGCCTTTCCCAACGTCCCGATCCCCGGCTGGCCGCTCTCCTGACCGCAGCCGGAGAAGCAGCCTTGGCGGCCGGGGCGGTGCTGCGTAAGCTCTACGACACCCCGGTGGCGATCAGCCGCAAAGGCCGCATCGATCTGGTAACCGAGGCCGATGTGGCGGCGGAAAAAACCATCCTGGAAATTTTGCGCCGCAGTCATCCAAAGGTAGCGATCCTGGCCGAGGAATCGGCCAACACCTGGAGCAGCCCGCCCACCGGGCCGGTCTGGATCATCGACCCTCTGGACGGCACCACCAATTTCGCCCACGCCTTTCCCTGGTTTGCCGTTTCCATCGGCTATTTTGAGGCCGGCATCGGCCAGGTCGTGGTGATCTTCAATCCCATTCAGGAAGAATTTTTCCGCGGCGGCCGGCTCGACGGCTTCTGGGAAATCAACCTCAAACCGTGGGACACGGCGGCCGGGGTGCTGCTGCTCGAAGAGGCGGGCGGCCGGATCAGCGACTTTGCCGGCGGCCCTCATTCCCCCTTTCTGGCCGAGATCGTCGCCTCCAACGGCCTGATCCATGAAGAGATGCTGGCCGTGATCAAGGAGCAGCACCGCTGATGGTCACCACCCTCTACCTGATCCGCCACGGCGAAACCGAAGGGGCGGAAATTCCCCGCTACAAGGGCAGCATCGATGTGCCGATGTCGGCCCGCGGCCACGAACAGGTGCAACGGACGGCGGGCCGGGTGCGGGAGCATCTGGCGGCGCTGGTCACGGCCCAGCGCCACAGTTATCTCAACGATGTCCATGATCTGACCCCGGCAACGGAAGACGATGGCCGGCTGGCGGCGGTTTACTCTTCGCCCCTGGGGCGGGCCAAGAGCAGCGCCGAACTGATCGCGGCCCCCCATGCCGGGGTGCGGCCGACCGTGATCGCGGATTTGCGGGAACGCCATTTCGGGGTCTGGGAGGGGATGAGCTTCAGCGAGATCAAGGCCGCCTACCCCGACGACTTTGCGGCCTGGGCCGCCGATCCGGTGCAATTCTCCCCCACCGGCGGGGAAAGCACCCTGGAGGTGGCTCAACGGGCGGTGGCCGCCATCGAGGCAATCCTGGNNCCCGCCATTTCGGCCAACGCCTGGCGGTGGTCGCCCACGGCGGGGTCAACCGAGTCATCCTCTGCCATTTCCTGGGCCTGCCCCTGGCCAATATCTTCCGCATCGAACAGGATTTGGCCTGCTTCAATGTCATCGAATTTTGGGAAGGCTACCCGGTGGTCAAGCTGCTCAACGGTTAGTCGGCATGGTCAGGAGCCAAAAGCGGACGGCGGTGCGGCCGCTTTCCTTTTCGCGGGCGCTGATCATTACCCGGTTGGCGCGGCGGGTCAGGGGGGTGTGGTTGTCGATAAAAACCAGGTCGCCCTCCTGTTTGGCCGGCTGCCAGCCCAATTCGCTGACGTAAATGCCGAAGCTGCCGGGCCGGTAGCGCTCCGGGTGGAGGAGGCGGGCGCCAAAGCGGGGCGGGCTGGAATTAACCAGGGGGGTAAAGCCAGGGGTGTAATCGGCCAGGGGCAGGTCAACCCGCTCCAGCACCATCTTGAAATGCTCCAAGGTGGACCATTCTTGGCCGAGGATCGGCTCGCGGGGAATCAGCCGGAGATCGGTGTCTTCGCTCACCGAACCGGCGTCCTGGCTGAAAATCGCCTCATAACCCAGCTTTTGCGCCTCTTCCAGCACGATGTAGTTGTATTCGCCGTAGGGGATGGCGAAAAACCTGGGGGTGGCCCCGAGCCGGGCCGCCAGCAGCGACGCCCCCCGGCTCAAATCATCCCTGATCCAGCGGCGATAACCGGCCTCGTCCAGCCCCTTGGGCCAATCGGCCAAGCGGTGGTGGGAATAGCCGTGATCCTGAAAATCGACCCCGGCCGCCGCCATTTCCCCCACCTGCTCCCAAGTCAGGTAATTGGCGTAGCCTTTTTCAATCCCTTCCTCATAGAGAAAAACGGTGAAAGGAAAACCGTGACGCCGCAGCACCGGCCACGCCTTGCTGTAGGTGGTGCGGTAGCCGTCGTCGATGGTGATCGCCACCGTCTTGGGGGGCAAGGGGCGCGACCGGCGCAGAATATCCACCAACTCGGCCAGGGAGATCACCTGATAGTCGTTTGCCGCCAGCCAGGCCATCTGCTCCTCGAATTGGGCCATGCCGACGTTGGTGGTGGGATAGCGGTCATCACCGAAGTGGTGATAGATCAGGATGGTGGCGTCGCCCCGGCCGGAATCGTTGCCGGCAGCGGCGGCCGAAGCGGCGGCAACGGGGAGCAACGACAGCAGAAAAAAGCAAAAAAAGCGGGCGCTGGATGCAAGCATGGCGATCAGGGCCGGGACCAGGGACCAGGGGCCAGGGAGAGCCGGTCGTAACGTTGCAGCTGGTTGCTTTGGATCATTTGCCGCAGGTCGAAAATATATTCTTCCCGTTTTTCCGAATAATAGCGCAGGCCCTGGCTGAGGGCCAGGGGGTCCATGCTGTGGCGGCGAATATCCCGCAAGGCGCGATAGGCCGGCAGCCGATTCAGCATCAGCAGGTAAGAACGCACCGACTCCAGGATGGAGTCATACATCGCCACCTTGTGATCCTTGCCCGCTTCCCGATTATAGGGCACCATGCCGGGGCCGTTCCAGGTCCAGACCCCGAAGACGTTGTTGCCCTCCACCGCGAACCGCGAGGAACCCCAGGCCGATTCCAGGGCCGCCTGGGCCAGGATCAGACTTACCGGCACCACGTTGACCCGCCGGAGCAACTCCTCCGGCCGGCGGCTGCGGTATTTGTCGGCCAGCCCGGCCAGGAACTCCAACTCATGCCGTTGCAAGCGGCATTGATCCGGGGTTTTCAGGCCGTCAAGCAGTTGCTCCAGGCGGCATTCGCTTCCCAGCTTATCGAGCAGGGCCAGCAGGTGCGCTCGTTCCTGTTCGACCTCGGCCAGGGCCACCATGACGGTCGGCACCATGGCATGAAGAAAGATTCGTTTTTTTATTACCGAATCAAACCCGCCGAGATCATCGGGGAAATTGTAGAAAACCACCGGCGGAACCTGATCCTCCGGCGCCAGTTCCCACAAGCCGAGGGTGTGCAGGTGTTGCACCAGGCTCTCGCTGTCTTCCACCTGAATGTAGTGGATGGCCTGACCAAACATCATCCCGGGACGCACGGTGCTAAGCGGCGCCTTGAGTAAGGCGGTTGCCAGCAATACCAGCGCCAGCAGCAACCCGACCGCCAGCCGCGCCAGATCGGCATCCACCAGGCAGCGGCCGAAACGGAGCAAAGGCTCCTCCGGTCGCGCCGCCCCCGGCCGGGGAGCGCCGTAAATATAAGGGGAATCTTTCATCAGCTTTGCTTGAAGAGAGTCGGTTGCGGGGTGGTATTTTCTTCGGTGGCAACGGCGACCGGGGCGATCTCTTCCACCCGCCGCACCGGCCGGGAGGAAAGGCGGCGGCCGATGGCGCTCACTCCCTTGACCAGGAAGTCGTCGAAGCGGAAATCCTCCCGGTTTTTCTTGCTCCGTTTGGAGGGCGAAAGAAAGGCGCGGAAGGCGATCCCTTCGCCGGTTTTAAGGAAGAGGATTTCCGAGCGCCGGTGTTCCTCAAAGAGCCGGTACTCCTTGTCCAAGATGAACTTGGGGGTGGCGAACCGCTTGATGTAGCAAAGGTTCTGGGGGCCGTCCCGATAGATCAGGTTGAACACCGTCTTTTCCGCCACCTTGCCGAACCAGAGCAGGTCATGGCCGACAAAAATTTTGTCCGGCACGTGCACCACCTTGTACCAGCCGCTCTTGTCGATCAGCAGCAGCTTGTCGTATTCCGAGCAGGTGATGGTGCGCTCCGGGGCGGCCTTGACCTGGGTGCCGTAAAAGCCACTCTCCGGGTCGTAGCCGACGCTGAGATTGGAGAGCGCCACCTGACTGGCCTGGACCTCGGAAAAGGCGGTCAGTTCGGTGCGGCGCGGGAAAAGATGGCCGTAGCGGGCCAGGAGGTCGTCCAGGAAACGGATGGCAAAGCCGGTCAGATCGGTAAGGTTTTTTTCCACCTCCTTGATCCCCTGGCGCACCTCCTTGATTTCCTTTTTCTTTTTATCAATATCATAACGGGAAATGCGCTTGATCCGGATTTCCAGCAAGCGCTCGATGTCCTCTTTGGTCACCGGCCGCACCAGGGTCTCGGCAAAGGGGACCAAGGCGGTATCAACGGCCGCGATCACCTTGTCGTAGGTGGCGCACTCCTCGATCTCCTTGTAGAGCCGCTCTTCGATGAAAATCTGCTCCAGCAAATGGGCGTGCAGCCTTTCCCGGAGCCGCCCAAGCTCGATTTGCAACTCCTGGCCGAGGTCATCCCGCAGTTTGCCGGTATTATAGGCCAGCACCTCGTTCACCGTCATGATTACCGGCATGTTGTCGCGGATCACGGTGAGGTTGGGGCTGAGCGGGATTTCGCAGTCAGTGAAGGCGTAGAGGGCCTTGATGGTGTCGGCGGCGTACATTCCCCGGGCCAGCTTGATCTCGACCTCGACCTCCTCGGCGGTGTAGTCGTTGATCGACATAATCTTGAGCTTGTTGCCCCGGGCCGCCTTTTCGATGCTCTCGATCAGACTTTCGGTGGTGGTGCCGTAAGGAATCTCCCGGATGGTGATGGTCTTGTCGTCCTTTTCCTCGATCCTGGCCCGCACCCGCAGGCGACCGTTGCCCTGCTCGTAGGCGGCCGCATCCAGCAGGCCGCCCTGGGGAAAGTCCGGCAGCACCTCAAACTCTTCGCCCCGGAGGATTTTTTTCTGGGCCTCCAGCAACTCCCCAAAATTATGGGGCATGATCTTGGTGGNNTGGTGGCCATGCCCACCGCAATCCCTTCCGCCCCCTGCATCAGGAGCAGGGGCAGCTTGGCGGGCAGGGTCACCGGCTCCTGCATCCGGCCGTCGTAGGAATCGGTGAAGGTGGTCAAATCCTTGTTGAACAGGGTTTCCCGGGCCAGGGGGGTGAGGCGGCACTCGATATAACGGGCGGCCGAAGCGGAATCGCCGGTGTAGAGGTTGCCGAAATTGCCCTGGCGGTCGATGAGAAAGCCCTTGTTGGCGAGATTGACCAGGGCCGCGAAGATCGAGGCGTCGCCGTGGGGATGGAGCTTCATGCAGTCGCCCACCANNTGGCCACCTTGTGGAAACGGCCGTCATCCATGTGGTGGAGGGTCTGGAGGATGCGGCGCTGAACCGGCTTGAGGCCGTCGGCCACGTCGGGAATGGCCCGCTCCCGGATCACATAGGAGGTGTAATCGAGAAAATTCTCGTCAAAGAGCCGGTGCAGGCCGCCGTATTTCGAGGTTTCCATAACGGTTGCCCTAGACCAGATGTTCCATGATGTAATCCCGGCGGGCCGGGGTGTTCTTGCCCATGTAGAACTCCAGCACCCGCGGCACCTCGCTCAGGGTGTCGATGTTGACCTGTTTCAAGCGCATATCCGCGCCGATGAATTGCTTGAATTCGCGGGGGGAAATCTCGCCCAGCCCCTTGAAGCGGGTGATCTCCACCGGCCGCCGCACCTTGGCCCGGCCGGCCAGCCGTTTTTCCGCCTCCTGGCGCTCCCGTTCGCTGTAGCAATAAACGGTTTCCTCCTTGTTGCGAACCCGGAAAATCGGGGTTTCCAGGATGTAAATATGGCCCCGCTTGACCAGCGATTCAAAGTAATGGAGGAAAAAGGTGAGGATCAGGTTGCGGATGTGGAGGCCGTCCACATCGGCGTCGGTGGCGATGATGATCTTGTCGAAGCGCAGGCGGCCCACCGAATCTTCGATGTCGAGGGCGCGCATGATGCTGTACATCTCGTCATTCTTGTAGAGCAGGGCCATGGGCTGGCCGAGGACGTTGAGCGGCTTGCCCTTGAGGGAGAAAACCGCCTGGGTCATGGGATCGCGGGCGCTGACGATGGAGCCGGAGGCGGACTGGCCCTCGGTGAGGAAGATCATGTTCTCCCGGTCCGGCGGCGAGGGCTTGTCCGGGGCGGGATGATATTTGCAATCCTTGAGCTGGGGGATTTTAAGGGCCACCTTCTTGGCCTTGGCCTTGGCCTCCTTGCGGACGTGCTGCAACTCCTTCCTGAGGCGGGCGTTATGCTGAATCTTGTCGATGATGATCGCGGCCAGGTCGGTGTTTTTATAGAGAAAGGCGCTCACCGCCTCCCGCACCGCATTGACGATGTCGGCCCGGATGTCGGTGTTGCCGAGCTTGTTCTTGGTCTGGGACTCGAAAATCGGGTCCTTGACCTTGACCGCCACCGCCCCCACCACCCCTTCCCGGACATCCTCGCCGTCGAATTTCTTGCCGGAAAATTCGTTGACCCCCTTTAAAATCCCTTCCCGGAAGGCGGAAAGATGGGTGCCGCCCTCGTTGGTATAGGTGCCGTTGACAAAGGAAAAATAACTCTCGCCGTAGCCGTCGGTGTGGGAAAAGGCGAACTCGATCGCCTGGGTCTTGAAATGAATGGGGGCATAAAGCTGGGTGCCCTTGATTTCCGCCTCCAGGAGATCGAGGAGGCCGTTTTCGGAAAGAAAGGTATCGCCGTCGAACTTGAGCCGGAGACCGGCGTTGAGATAGGAGTAACGCTTGAGCCGCTTGCGGATGAAGTCACGGTTAAATTCGTATTCCGGAAACATCTCCGGGTCCGGGGTGAATTCCACCAGGGTGCCGTTCTTCTCCTTGCTCTCGCCCCGTTCTTCTTCCAGCAGGCCGCCCCGGGCAAAGGTTGCCTTGGCGAACTCGCCGTCCCGGAAGGAAGTCACCGTAAAGGCGCGGGAAAGGGCGTTGACCGCCTTGGTCCCCACCCCGTTGAGGCCGACCGAGAACTGGAAAACATCGGTGTTGTACTTGGCCCCGGTATTGATCACCGAGACGCACTCCACCAGCTTGCCCAGGGGGATGCCGCGTCCGAAATCGCGCACCCGCACCGTCCCCTCCTCGGCCACTTCGATCCGGATTTCCTTGCCCGCCCCCATGATGAACTCATCCACCCCGTTGTCGATTACCTCCTTGAGCAGGATGTAAATGCCGTCGTCGGGATGGGAACCGTTGCCCAGCCGGCCGATGTACATACCGGGGCGCAGCCGGATATGCTCCAGCGAACTAAGGGTCTTGATCTTGCTTTCGTCGTAAACCGGGGCGGGAGAATTCATCGTGTTAATAAAGCGCACCAAAAAATTGGGGGTTGTTTGAGACAGCCCTGTATATCGCGCTTTGGCCCCCGGCGCAACCGTTTTACAATTCAGGCAGCGGCGGCGGGCGGTTACGCCTTGAAGGGCGGGGCCGCTTGCGGTACAGTGGTCTACCCCTTAGCGGGGCAACCGACAACCAGCAAGGAGTTTTCCATGAGCGAACAACTGAACGCCGCCCTCGGCACCAGCGATATTACCTGGAATCTCGACGATCTTTACGCCGGGGCGGACGATCCCCGGCTGACCGCCGATCTGGCCACCTGCGAAGATGAAGCCCGCGTCCTGCGCCGGGAATTCGCCGGCCGCATAGCCGCCCTCCCGGCCGCCGACCTGCTGGCCCTGGTCAAACGGCTGGAAACCCTGGAAGCGCGTCTGGGGCGAATTTCCACCTTCGCCTACCTAAATTTCGCCACCCGCACCAAGGAGGCGGCGGCCGGCGCCCTGCTCCAGCAAGTCAAGGAAGCGGCCAGCCGGATCAACCGGGAGACCGTTTTTTTTGAACTGGAATGGAGCCGCCTGCCCGAGGCCCAGGCCGGGCCGCTCCTGGCCGCCCCTGAACTCGCCTCCTACCGCCATTATCTCGCCAGTATGCGGCGTTATGCCGACCATCTCCTGAGCGAGGCCGAAGAAACCCTGCTGATTGAAAAGGCGCCGGCCGGCCGGGCCAGTTGGACCATGCTCTTTGACAAGGTCATGGGCCATCTCAAATTCGGGGCAACCGGCCGCGGCGAGGAAGAGGTCTTGAGCGATCTCTACCAGCCGGAACGGGAAGCGCGGCAACAGGCGGCTGCCGATCTCACCGCCGGGCTCAAAAGCCAGCTTCACATCCTCACCCACACCTTCAACACCCTGCTGGCCGACAAGATGATCGACGACCGCCTCCGCCGTTATCCCGACTGGCTGAGCGCCATGAATCTCCACAACGAACTGCGGGACGACACCGTCAACACCCTGGTGACGGCGGTGACCAGCCGCTATGACATCCCCCGGCGCTACTACCGGCTGAAAAAAGAACTCCTCGGCCTGGAGCAACTGCTCGATTACGACCGCTACGCCCCCCTCCCCCGCCTGCCTACGGAAAATTTCACCTGGGAGCAAAGCCGCGCCTTGGTGCTGGACGCCTTCCGCGCCTTTTCCCCGGAGATGGCCGAAATCGCCAATCTTTTCTTCGAGCGTCGCTGGATTCATGCCCCCCTGCTGGAAGGCAAGCGAGGGGGCGCCTTTGCTCATCCGGCGGTGCCGGAGGTCCATCCCTACATCATGGTCAACTACACCGGCAACCTGCGGGACATCTCCACCGTGGCCCATGAACTGGGGCACGGGATCCATCAATATCTCGCCGCTGACCGGGGCTACTATAACAGCTCCACCACCCTGGTGCTGGCGGAAACCGCCTCGGTTTTCGCCGAGTTGCTGCTCTTCAAGGCCCAGGTGGCGATGCTGCCGGATGTTGCCAGCCGCCGCGCCTTCACCTGCCAGAAGCTGGAATCGATCTTTGCCACCGTCTTCCGCCAGGTGGCGATGAACCGTTTCGAGGATCGGGTTCACAACGGCCGCCGCGACCAGGGCGAACTCAGCCCCGAGCAACTGGCCGCCCACTGGCGGGCCACCCAGGAAGAGATGTTCGGCGATTCCGTTACCCTGACCGATGATTACGACTGCTGGTGGTCATACATTCCCCATTTCCTCGGCACCCCCGGCTATGTCTATTCCTATGCCTTCGGGGAATTGTTGGTGCTGGCCCTCTACAAGCTTTACCAGGAGGAAGGTGCGTCATTCGTACCCCGTTATCTCGAACTGCTCAAGGCCGGCGGCATCGCCTCGCCCTACGAGCTGGTCAAGCCCTTTGGGGTCGATCTCGACGATCCCGCCTTCTGGCAGGGGGGGTTGACGGTGATCGACGAACTGCTGCAAAGCGTGGAAAAAGAGGCTTGATTTGGAGCTTGCCAGCGGCCGGCGGCGTGTGATAGAAAGGGGTATTCCCGTAATCTTCAAGATGGAGCAGTGATGGCCCCGGAACTCACCGCCACCGCCACCCCGCAACTGACCCAGGCTCTGGTAGGCCAACGGACCAGTACGACCGGGGCGGCCGAGACCCAGCAGGCCAGCCGCAACGTCCGCCAAGCCGAACAGCAACGGCAGGCGGCCGAGCAACGGGTGCGCGATGCCCAGCGGATGAAACAGGAAGCCACCGAACGATTGCGCCAGGCCGAACAACAGGAAAGGCGGGCGGCTCAGAATCTGCGGGAAGCCAGCGCCCAGCGCCAGAAAGTAGTCCAGACCGTTCAAACCAGCCTGCGCGGCACCATCGTCAACGTCCTGATCTGACCCCTCTCCCGCTCCTATCCCGTTTTACTTCGCCATTCGCTTGATGGTCTGAGCAAAGGCGATCATCGGGGCCACCAAAACTCCGGCCACGAATATGCTTCTTTGCTGAAAGGAAGGATCCCGCACCAGCCGGGCCAAATCCGGGCCAAGTTGTTCGGCCAGCAGCATGGTGATCAAGGGATAGGCCAGCAGCAGCACTCCGGCCATTATCAGTTCCGCCATCGCCAGCCGCCCGCCGAACACCTTCATCGTATCCAGGGCCAGCCGCAACTTTTTCATCCGCTCCAGCACCGGCCCGACTTCCTTAAGCCCGGCCTTGGCCGCCTCCAGCCGCTGGGTGCCCTTGGAGAGGCTGTCGGCCGCCAGGGTGCGGCTCTCCACCAATTGCCGCCTGATCCGCCGCAAAATCGTTTCAAAGGAACGCCAGAAACTCTGGTAGGGATAATGATGCCATAATTCCTGGTATTGTTCCCAGGCCAGCACCGCCGCATCGATCTGCTCGTTCAACTGGTCAATTTTGCTTTCCTGGAGACGCGGCCCGCTCTGCCGCAAAATTCTCGCCCGCTTGCCCACGTCGATAAGATCGTAGTAAGAACCCCGCTCCATCTGCTTATCCAGATTGAGCAAGGTGTCCAGATTGACCTTCAAATCAGGATCATCGCCGTCAAACCATTTGTTGAGCCGGGCATATTCCTTTTTGGTATCGGCCAGGATCTCCTCGGCTCGCTCCCTGGCGGCCCGGGGATAGGCGGCGAGCAAATCCTCCAGCAATCCCTCGATGGGTAGCAGCACCGGGTCCATCATGGCGATCACAAAATAAACCCGGTTCATCTCCACCAGTTTGCTGATCGCCTTGATGGTCTTGGCGCCCTGCCCCTTTTTGACCGCGGTCTGAATCCGGCGGTAGATCACTTCGTGACAATCGACAAAGAGATTGGCCACCGCCTGGATCGCATGATCCGCCTTCCAGAGATGGCCGGTAATGTCGTGATAACGGGAGAGCAACAGGCTGACGTAGATTTTTTCCTTTTCCACCGATGCCAGTCCCGCTGCCAACTGCAACTGATGCCCCATTTCCTCGACTCGGCCCCGTTCCAGGGCGACAAAGGCCAGGCCGACGGTGGCGTAAAACTGCTTGCCGCCCATCAACTGATTTTCGGTCAACAGCAACTCCCGGGCCTGTTCGTATTGCCCCACCCGCAAACAATCGAGGCCGGTCTGGAGATTGCGGCTGTCGATTTTTATCTTCTGGGTCTGACCGATGCCGCTCCATACCGGATGGATGGAAAAGGCGAGATACCAGAGATAACGGGGCTGATAGACAAGCAAAGAATCAAGAAAGGCGATAAATACCTGCAAGACCGGGTCTTTTCTGATCTGGGCGGTTTCCACCCCCGGGGCCAGCAAGGCGGCCAGCCGCTTTTGATCGGCCAGCGCCTCCTTGAAGCGCGGCCCGATCATTTCCAGGGGTTGATAACCGACCTCGCTGATGCCCAGACTTTCCATGGTCAGCAGCTTGCTTGGGCATTTGGCCGCAAGATGATTGGTCATCCCGCAATAAAAACAGGCGGGACGACCCGGCTCAACCACCAGATTGCGATGGGGAAAGAGCCGCTCCCGCCGCAAGGCAGCCGGATTGGCGAATTGCAAACGGACAAAGCCGGTATCATCGTCTCGCAACTGATGGGCCGGGGTATCGGGACGGGCGGCCAGAATCCGCTCCCATTGCAGCTTCAAGGCCCGGGAAAGATAGACCGTTTCGTGGGCCAGTCCTTCCCATATGGGAGCGGCGGCCCCCCGGAAATTGGGCGGGGGGTCGTTTTTTTTCTCCAGATGGAGAATGTACTGCAAGGGCAACGGCACCTTTTCCCCTTCCCAGCCGAATTTCTTGCGCAGCCTGTCCATCTGTTCAAAAAGGGCGGAAACCGCGGCCAGGGGATGCTCGTAGTTAAAAAGCAGGAGATCGGAATTGCTGTCCCCTGCCTCCACCCCAGCCGTTCGCAGGCCCTGGCGCAAGTCGTCCACCAGCTCCGCCCAGCGGTTGCCCAGCAGACGGGCGCCGACAAAGGGGAGCGGATGAACCGCCAGCAAAATGGGATATTCCTTGGCCATGTTCTCCCCTATACCACCAGGGCCAGCCAGGTGGCGACAAAGAGGGTAAGGCTGATCAGCCCGTTCATGGTGAAAAAGGAGAGCCGAATCCGGGCCAGATCGCCGGGCCGCACCACCAGGTGCTGATAAAGCATGGCAACGGCGGTAAAGATCAGGCCGAGCAGGTAGGGCCAGGCCAGTTGCCTGGCAATTCCGACCGTTGCGAAGCAGACAAAGGCGAGAAGATGAAAAAACATCGCCAGATGAAAGGCGCGGCGGCGTCCGAAGCGGGCCGGCAGGGAAAAGAGCCCGGCCTCCCGGTCAAAATCGGCGTCCTGGCAGGCGTAAACCGTATCAAAACCCGCCACCCAGAAAATCACCCCCAAGGAAAGCACAAAGGGGAAATCCCAAAGGGTGCCGTGGACCGCCACCCAGCCGCCGAGCGGGGAAAAGGCGAGGGCTATTCCCAGCAGCAGATGGCAGAACCAGGTAAAACGTTTGCTCAGGGAATAAACGAAGGTAAGCCCCAAGGCCAGGGGGGAAAGGAGCAAGGTCAGGGGATTGAGCATGGCGGCGGCGAAAAAAAAGAGCAACGAGGCGGCGACCACCAGCAGCCACGCCTCCCACAGCTTGACGCTGCCCGCCGGAATGGCCCGGCCGGCGGTGCGGGGATTGACGGCATCAAAGCGGCGATCAACGATGCGGTTAAAGCCCATCGCCGCGGTTCGCGCTCCGATCATGGCCAGCACCACCCAAAGAAAAATCCTGGCCTCCGGCACTCCGCCCGCCGCCAGAAAGGCCCCCATCAAGGCAAAGGGCAAGGCGAACACGGTGTGCTCGAACTTGATCATCTCCAGCAATATTTTAATTTTGTTGTTCATCATTCCGTTTATTCGTCTATTCCTGACCAGCGGGCCAGGTTCGGCACCGTAATCCCCAGCAATTCCGCCACCCGGCCGGCAAAATTGCGGGCCAAGGCGGTAAGATCGGCCGGCTGCTGGTAAAAGGCGGGCATGGCCGGGCAGATAGTGGCCCCGGCATCATGGGCCGCGAGCATGTTGGCCAGGTGGGTGCGATTCAAGGGGGTTTCCCGCACCGCCAGCACCAAGGGCCGCCGTTGCTTGAGGGTGACATCGGCGGCCCGGTGGATCAGGTTGTGGCTGAGGCCGCCGGCCACCGCCGCCAGAGTGCCCATGCTGCACGGCAGCACCGCCATCCCGCTAAAAAGGCTGGAACCACTGGCAGGAGCGGCGGCAAAGTTCTTTATATCATGCCACTGGGCCACGTATTGGGCAAGCTCTTCCCGGCCCATCCCTAGCTCCAGGCGCAACACCTGCTCGCCCGCCTCGGAGATAATGGCGTGGACTTCCACTTCGAGTTCCGCCATCAGCCGCAGGAATTCCAGGGCGTAGAGCGAACCGCTGGCCCCGGTGATCGCCAGGATGATTCGTGGCCCTTTCATTTGACCCCCACGTAGATGGTGACGATCCCGAAGGTAAGGGGCCGGTAATCGACGGTGCTGAAACCGGCCTCCCGCATCATTCCGGCCAGTTCCTCGGGTTCGTAAAAGGCGGCAATGGAAGAGGCGAGATATTCGTAGGCCTCCTGGTCGCCGGAGACCGCCCCCGCGATCCGGGGCAGAATCTTGTTGAGATAGAAATTATACAAGGCGCGGACCAACGGCTGCCGGGGCCGGGAAAATTCCAGGATCAGCAGCTTGCCGCCGGGTTTAAGCACCCGCTGCATCTCGTTCAAACCCTGCTGGGTGCGGGCCAGGTTGCGAACCCCGAAGGCCACGGTCACCCCCCAGACGCTGTTGTCCCGCACCGGAATCCGCTCGCCGTCGCCGCCCACCGGCAGAATCCGGGCCAGGCGACGATCGTTCCCGGCGGCCCGCACCCCGGCCCGCAACATATCTTCGCAGAAATCAATGGCCAGCACCAGTCTTGCCGGGGCCTGGCGGGCCAGTTCCAGGGCCAGCGGCAGGGTGCCGGCACAGAGATCAAGCACCGGCCCGGCGGGAAACTGCCGCAGCTCGCGGGTGGTAAGCCAGCGCCAGTAGCGGTCGATCTGGAAACTCAAGACCGAATTGAGCAGATCATAACGGGGGCTGATCGCCGCGAATTTACTTTTGACAAATTTTTTCTTATCGTCCGGATTTTCCATGCTTACGACTCATCATCCCGGCATATTCTCAAGGGCAGGGCACCCGGGGACGCCTCGCCCCGGACCAGCAGATATTCGATAAAACGGCTCAGCCCTTGCTGCTTGGCCTGATCCAGATCATACTCCATGCCGCTCAGATAGCGGCAACATTCCTCTTCGGAAATGGGAATCCGGGGCGCCACCCGGCCGCAAATCTCGGCCAGCCGCTCCTTGCCCTCGGCCAGACAGCGGCGCAACTCCTGATGAATGGTCGCTACCACCTCGGGTTCCCGGCGGCAGAATTCCTCCCGCACCGCCCAGACCGCAAAGACAAAGGGCAGGCCGCTTTGCCGATGCCAGACCTGACCCAGATCGAGGCGGTGGGGCCACTGGTGATCGGCGGCCAGGCGCAGGGCCTCGTCGCCGATCACCAGCACTCCATCCAGGGTTTCCAGGTCCGGCTGCTCCAGCAGGCGACCAACCCGGTAGACGGGCCGCACCCGGTAAAAATCCTCCAGCACGATTCGGACCAGGGCGACCGAGGTCTGGGACTGGGAGCTGAGCAATATTTGCCCGTTGTCCAGGGCCTTGGGCGGCCGGCGGGAAAAGAGAAAGACGCTGCCCACCGGCCCGGTGGCGGAAAGGGAAAGATCGCCCAAGAGGCGGTAACTTTCGGGGTGGGCCGCGTATTCATGGGAGGAAATAAAGCCCATGTCCAGTTGCCCGGCGTAAAGCATCCGGTTCAAGACCGCGGGCGGTGCCTCGCTCACCTGCCAGTCGGGCCGGGAGACGCTCTCCTTCCAGATTTCATAAAGGGGCGCGGTGTTGATGAAATTCACCATCCCGATCCGTACCGGCCGGGAGGCGGCTTTTTGGGTCATGCCGCTCATTCGATCCACTCCAACCGGATTTCCTGACCAGCGGTGGTCAGATATTCCAAAACCTCGGCAACGGACGTAGCGGCGCAGACCACCGCCGGCAGGGAGGCGGAAACCCCGGGGGCGATCCGCCCCAGTTCATGCCCCAGCCCGAGGAGATCGGCCCCGGCCCGGGTCGCCATGGCGAAAATAACTTCCGGCCCCACTCCGGGATGATCCTGGCGGAGAATCGCCATTTCCCGCCAGAGGGAAAGCTCCGGGTTGGAGGCCAGGCTGTCGGTGCCCAGGGCCGGCAAAATTCCCTGGGTCAGAAAAGCGGGCAGCGGCGCCCGCCCCACTCCCAGATGGCGATTGCTGCCGGGACACAAGCAGACCCCGGCCCGGCGGGCGACGAGCAGGGCGATGTCCGCCTCGTCAACCTGGACCGCGTGAACGCAGATGGTTTTTTCATCGAGCAGGCCCAGCCGATCCAGATATTTTACCGGACTGGCGCCGGGGATCGCCACCCCGGCCGGGTCTACTCCCCGCTCGGCGAGAAAATCGCGGAAAGGGCCGTGGCCGGTGGCGAGGAATTCGATCTCGGCCGCTGATTCCGCCAGATGCAGGGGGAAGAGGCACCCCAGACGGCGAGCCCGCTCCTTGAGGGCGGTGAGCAACCGGGGGCCGGTGGAATAAGGGGCATGGCCGGTGCAGCAAAGCTCATCAGGAAGCTCGGCCAAACGAACCAGGGCCGCCTCCTGGGCCGCCTCGCTCAACCCCAGCATTTCCAGGTGAAAAAGTACCGTACTCTTGAAGCCGTCCCCGATTTCCCTGGCATCGGGATCATTGCCGATGTCCAGCACCGCCCGGCAGCCACCGGCATAAAGGCGGGCCAGGGCAAAGCGGGCCTCGTCGGGGTCAAAGGAGCCGCGCAGATCGCGCTCGGCCAACAGTTCCCGGATCCAGCCCGGCAGATCAGCGGGCCGCGGCCGGGCTTGTCGGCCCAAGCGGGCCAGATGCGACAATTCCAGGTGGGCGTGGGCATTGACCAGGGCCGGGACAATGACATGCCCCTCGTAATCCACCGGCTCGGCATCGGCCACCGTGTCCTTCAACTCGGCATAAGGCCCCACCGCCAGCACCCGGCCATGCTCGGTGATCACCGCCCCGTCGGCAAGCACCTCCCCTTGGCCCGGCACCACGAAAGGGGCCCGATAGATGTAACGCTCGTATTCCTGCAACTAAATCACCAAGGAATAATCCATCCGCCGTTGACGGGCCTGAAAACCGGCCTCCTCCACCAGGCGGCGGATTTCCGCCTCGGACAGGCGGAAACTGACCCCGGCCGCCGCCACCACGTTTTCCTCGATCATGGTGCTGCCGAAATCATTGGCCCCGAAAAAGAGGGCCAGTTGGGCGATTTTCGGCCCCTGAGTGACCCAGGAGGCCTGGATGTTGGCGACATTGTCCAGGAAAATCCGGCTTAAAGCCAGCACTTTAAGATATTCAAAGGCGGTGGTCTTGGGCAGCCCGGCCAGGGCGGTATGGTCCGGCTGAAAGGGCCAGGGGATAAAGGCGGTGAAACCGCCGGTTCGATCCTGCAATTCACGCACCCCGGCCAGGTGTTGCAGCCGTTCGGCCACGCTTTCGAGATGACCGAACATCATGGTGGCGGTGGTCCGCATTCCCAAGGCGTGGGCCTCGGCCATGATCGCCAACCATTGGGCGGCCCCGCATTTGCGGGGCGAGGTCTCCCGCCGCACCCGCTCGACCAGGATCTCCGCCCCGCCGCCCGGCATCGAGTCGAGGCCGGCGGCCTGGAGGCGAACCAGCACCTCACGGGGGGAAAGACCGGAAAGCTGGGAAAAATGATCAATTTCCGGGGGCGAAAAGCCGTGGATGTGAATCCCGTAACCCTTGATGAAGCGCAGCATCTCTTCGTAAAAGGAGAGCGGCAGATCGGGATGAAGGCCGCCCTGGAGGAGAATCTGGGTGCCGCCCAAGGCCTGGGTTTCCTCAATCTTCAACCCCAGTTCGGCTTGCGACAGCACCGACCCGGCCGGGTCTTCCGGCCCTTTGTAAAAGGCGCAGAATTTACAGGCCGAAACGCAGATGTCGGTATAGTTGATGTTGCGGTCGATCACATAGGTGACCACCGGCTCGGGATGGAGCCGCTTGCGGATCGCATCGGCCAGCATTCCCAGGCGCGGGAGATCGCCCTCCTCCCACAGCACCAGGGCCTCGTCAACCCCGATCCGCTCCCCGGCCAGAACCCGGGCGCTGATTTCTGCCAGGTTCATCACGCCTGCCGCCCTATTTCCCGATACAAGGTGTCCCGCTCCACCGGCACCCGGCCGGCCTC
>DIKC01000130.1:0-185 GCA_002421565.1 Desulfobulbaceae bacterium UBA5628
GGGCGGCGCGGGCCAGCAGCCAATGGGCCTTGACCGCCCCCAGCGCCAGGGCCGCCAACACCAGCCAGGGATTGCCCGCCCCGAAAAGCAGCAACCCGCGAATGATCAGGTAAATCCCAATCCCGCTCCACAACATGGCCGCCACCAGCAAATGGGTGGCAACCGAAGCGCCCGGCTTGAACCGG
>DIKC01000130.1:285-2539 GCA_002421565.1 Desulfobulbaceae bacterium UBA5628
TACATTACACCTCGGTGACGGTGATGGCGCCTTCGGGGCAGACTTCCACGCAGGTTTCGCAGCCAAGGCACTCATCGGCATTGACCGGCTCGGACTTGCCGTCCACCATTTCATAAACCTGCGCCGGGCAGGCGCCTACGCACTCTTCATCACCGCTGCACTTGTCCTTATCGACTTCTACTTGCCACATGGTTGTTACCTCCGTTGCTTGGTTCAAAAGTTACCTGTAAGGCCCGAAGCAGAACGCCAGGAAGGTGCGCTGACGGCTCCACTTCCAGCCCCGTCTCTCCGGTGGTTGAAATACCCCCTCCCTCTAATTCACCGCTTTTTTTTTGTCAACATAAAAAGGGGCACGGGCCGACGCCATCCGCATTGACCGGGCGGCCCCGATCGGGTAGGCTGACCGGGTTTATCATTTTCTCCCTTGCCAAGCAAACGGAAATCGCGCCATGAGTCCAAAAAAGAAGAAAGCGCAAGAACCACTCTCCCCTCGCCTGATGGCGGAAAAATCGGAAGAGGCGATGATCGGCGGCATCCTGGAAGGCAGCCCGGACGCGATCGGGGTGGCGGTCCTCCGCCTGGCTTGCGGCTGCCGGAAAATGGCGGCGGTGGACAAGGAAGGCGAGCCGGCCAGCAAGGTCATCATCTACCGGGACAGCGCCCTCAACATCTGCGAGAAGTGCAAGCAAGACAACGGCGCCTTCAGCCGGGTGACCGAATCCTTCATCCACTGGATCGACCCGCCCCCGCCCCCGGAACAGCAGGCAAGCATCAACGACAAGGTCTTCGGCACCCATCCCCGCCATTGAACGGCGGACCGTCAGGAAATCACTTCAAAGCGCAGCCCCTCTATTTTTTCAAAATCACGCCGGTTTGAGGTAATCACGGTATAGTTCAGAGAAATGGCGGTTGCGGCAATGATGAGGTCATGGGCTCCGACAGTGAAGCCCCGCTGGACAAGTGAGGCCCAAATTCTGGCGTAGATGCGACTTGCGGCCAGATCAAAGGGAAGGATCGGCATCAACTCGATCACCTTTTCAACAAATGCCTGTCGCCTGAGCCGGCGGGTTTCATTATCGGCTCGCTCAACGCCGTGCAGGAGTTCGGCCACCGTTATTACGCTGATCCCGAATGGCTCCTCTTCTCGACCAGCTATCAAGCCCTCGACCATCCCCCGGTTTCTTTCCAGGGCGATGATTTCGCTGGAATCAAAGATCACTCCCACGGCCGCGCCTCCGGCATGGCCGGCTGGACGTTGGCCGCGGCGCTGACATCCGCCGCGAACGTATCATCATTGTGATCAAGGCCGGGCAGTTTCGGCAGAATCTCGCGCAAGTCAGCCAGGGTGGCGACGAAACGGCTCGGCTCCACCGGTACCAGCGAGGCCGCCGGTTTACCACCCCGGACAACCGTATAACGCTCTCCCCGGTATCTTATATTGTTGAGTAGCTCGGAAAAATTCCTGACCGCTTCGGTCGAACTAATCGATACATTCATGTCATCCTCCGTAAAATATGATTATCATATAATATGCACAAGGGGTGAATAAAAGTCAAGATGCACGAAATCGCTGAAACAGGAGTTTGAAGCAATCATAGATGATTTTGAGCATGAACTGCTTGGGATTGACTCTTAACCTGATGCACGATAGCGGGAAGCGGCCGCGACCAGGGCCGGGGCCCATTCCGGGGTGCCGAGGGCGTGGACGTGGGTGTAGAGGGCAAGGGTATTGTGGATGGTGAGGCCGTCGCGGCATTGGCTAAAGCCGGTGCCGCGTTCCAGATCGAAGACCAGATCGGCCGGGTCGCCGGGCCACTGTTCCACGGTACTGTAGCGGAATTCGTGGCCCTTGATGACCGTGCCCACCGGATAGAAGGGATTGGCGGCCCGGACGGTGAGCACCGTGTAACCGTGGGCCTGGGGCTTGCGGTTCATGCCGAAGCGCACCGGCAGAACCCCGGCCAGGGGATATTCTTGCCCGGCCAGAGTAATGGCCTCGCCCAAGAAAATCAGGCCGCCGCACTCGGCGTAGATCGGCAGGCCCTTTTCCGCGGCCTCGCGCAGGGAACGGCGAAAGGCCTCGTTGACCGACAGCGGGANNGGAACGGCGGAACGATTCGTTGGCCGCCAGCTCCGGGGCCGAGGTTTCCGGAAAGCCACCGCCGATGTACAGGCCGTCGATGGCCGGCAACTCCCGGGCGGTGAGGGCGTTGATCGCCACCAGTTCCGCCCCGGCCGCCGCCAGGGCCTCCAG
>DIKC01000047.1 GCA_002421565.1 Desulfobulbaceae bacterium UBA5628
CCCCCGCGCGGGGGGCGACGGTAGAAGGTGGCATGAACACAAATAGAACTCGGAGTTTCAATCCACGCCCCCCGCGCGGGGGGCGACCCAGGGCAACATGGTCAAAGACCATCAACAACAGGTTTCAATCCACGCCCCCCGCGCGGGGGGCGACAGAATCGGGAGGCATCGGTGATTGGGGTATCGGTGTTTCAATCCACGCCCCCCGCGCGGGGGGCGACTTCGCCCGGCAACAAATCAACGTCGCCGACCAGATGGTTTCAATCCACGCCCCCCGCGCGGGGGGCGACTTCCGCGCACCCCTGCAATGCCTGGCCGACGCCGAGTTTCAATCCACGCCCCCCGCGCGGGGGGCGACTTCAGCGAGGACACCGAAAGAGCGAGGCAATAAGTTTCAATCCACGCCCCCCGCGCGGGGGGCGACACCCGAAATATCCAGCCCATGAGCATAGCGATAAGTTTCAATCCACGCCCCCCGCGCGGGGGGCGACGCCCGCGACGATGCCCGGACCCAGCAAGGGTTGGCGTTTCAATCCACGCCCCCCGCGCGGGGGGCGACGGAAATCCGGCGGTTGACCTCAGCGCATACCGGGCGTTTCAATCCACGCCCCCCGCGCGGGGGGCGACCTACGGGTCGGGAGCAACCAGCACCTCCGTTAATTTGTTTCAATCCACGCCCCCCGCGCGGGGGGCGACCGACGGCACCACGCACAAGAGCTTGCACCAGACCGTTTCAATCCACGCCCCCCGCGCGGGGGGCGACCCGAACTTTTCAGTATATCAAGCTGATCGTTGAATGTTTCAATCCACGCCCCCCGCGCGGGGGGCGACATCATTCTGCGGATGGTCGATTCTCCCACCCCAAGTTTCAATCCACGCCCCCCGCGCGGGGGGCGACGGCGGAAACGGCCCTGAGTGCCACCAACAAAGTCAGTTTCAATCCACGCCCCCCGCGCGGGGGGCGACGGCAAGCAGGATTCCGGTATTCTGGTATTTAAGGGGTTTCAATCCACGCCCCCCGCGCGGGGGGCGACGTTACTTCCTTTCCCCATACAGGCAAAGGTTTTTGCGCCGGATGTTTGCGAACCCCCATCCGACGACAGTATTACAAGTTAAATGCCGAAAATATTCCACCCGCAAATCACATAAAATCAAATAAATAAACCTCTCGCGAACCGGCCCGGTTTTTGCGGGTCGCTTCAGGTTCGCGATTCCATTCAGACGACAAGAGGCCCCTCTTGATCGACGGTGGCTTTTGCCCCCACATGTTCAACGCGATGGTGCCAATTGGAGCCAAGAAAATAAAAGCGCAGACTGTCCTTTTCCGGGTTGATCTCGGTCAGCAGACGTTGCCGCAGGCCGGTCCATTGGGCCGGATCAACGATGCACTCGAAAACCGAAAACTGCACCCGTTGGCCGTAGTTCTTGCAAGCCTTGGCAACCCGCCGCAACCTTTTCTGGCCGCCCGGCTCCGAGGTGGCCACGTCATAACTTACCAGCACGAACATTACGTAACCTCATCTCCAGATAAAGGGCGGGTAACCGTCAAGATCGCCGCGCACATACCGGGCCAGTAGCAGCGCCTGAGCAAAGGGCAGCAGGCCGATCTCCACCTTCTCGTTCAGAAACGGATGATTGATCACCTCTTGTTTCCGTTTTTGATAGGCGACCAACACCGCCTTCCGCGTATCGGGCTCCATGGTCACGCCGCCGGTTTCGGCCTGGCGGAATCCGTTACCCTTCACCACCCCGAGATTGATCAGGGAAAGCGCCAGCCGATCCGCCAGCACCGGCCTGAACTCTTCCATGACATCCAGGGCCAGACTGGCCCGCCCCGGCCGGTCACGGTGTAAAAAACCGACTGCCGGATCAAGCCCCACCGTCTCCAAGGCACTACGCACATCGTGCATAAGCAGGGTATAGACAAACGACAGCAGACAATTGACCTTGTCCAACGGCGGCCGCCGGCTCCGGTCATGAAAATGAAAATCATCCTTCTGGGCCGTGATCAGGTGGTTAAACACCGCGAAATAAGTACCGGCGGCATCGCCTTCCAGACCGCGCAACGTATCGAGCGAGCTGGCCGCCGGTAATTGTTCGAGACTGAAACGAAGCCGAACAGCGGCGTTTTCCAGATCATCGCCGCCCGTTTTTTCCCGATGATCGCGCAGCGCCCGCCGCAACACGGTACGACAATTGGCGATCTTGCCGACCAACACCGAACGGGCCAAATCCGCCGATCGTGTTTCATCATCGGCCCAGCGGTATTGTTGACGCCGTAGCAGCACATTGCCGGACACCGCCCCCTGCACTCGGGCCAGGAACCTGCCATTGACAGTCAGGAAGCTGACCCCTACCCCACGTTCAGCGCACATGCCCAACAGAAATGGGCTACACGACACCCGGCCGAAACAGACGATCCCGGACAGGGTATGGATCGGTAGTTGCAGCAGGGTTTCCTTCTCTACCCGCACCCGCACCGTTTCCCCCTCCTGCGAGAGATAGGCGCCCTGGGTGGTTACATAAAGGGTATTGAGCAATTTTTTCATGGTTTATCCGCAAGCACCCGCGAAAGATACCGACCCACATTCTTTCGCACCCCCGTAACCTTGGGCATGCAAAGATTGATGAGTGAGCAGCTTTCACATTTTTTGGCATAACGGGCGGGCGGGGTCCGGCCGGAACGGACCAGCGCATGCAACCGTGCCGCCGCCTCCTCGGTTTCGCGCCGCAACTGTTCATCGAAACTTACCACCTGCCGCCGCCGGTTTTTGCCGTAAAACAACGCCCCTTCCGGCACCGGGCAATGTAGCATCTCCTCCAGGCAAAGGGCCTGGGCGCAGAGTTGGATTTCAAAGCCTTTCTCGCGCCGCATCCTGCCTCGCTTGTAATCAACAGGATACGGCCCCCATAATCCGGCCCCCCTTTCAAGGTAGATGCCAGATTCATCGCCAAGACGATGAAACTCCACCACATCCGCCTTCCCAATGAGGCCCATACGCAGGGAACGGAGCATGAGTCCTCGGGAAATCCGCACGTCGCCCCGCGACTCCACCGGCAGGTCGTCATCGACTTTCTTGTGAAGATGTGTGCCCTCTACGGTGAAGAGGTTATCTTCCCAGGCCCGTTCTATCTGATGCAACGCGGCTCGTCGCTCGCAAAAAAGGAGATCGGCGAGCAGCGAGAGCGGCAGCAGGTCTTCCTCAAGGAAGATCGCCACTTTTACGCTTTGAACCGCGTGGTTATGCGGGGCAGCTCATGGCGTTGATGCAACACCACGCCTTTGGGAAGGTTCTCCTCATTCCAGGTACTGACCACATCGTAGTCAGCGAAAGATTCTGGAAACTCCTTGCCAGCCTTCAATGCCACTTTGATCCCTTCGAATAGCTTATGGGCGTGGTAGCAGCCGAGACGAGCCTCCTTGCGGTTCTGTTCGGCGTTGTTCGGATGCTGAGAACCAACGTGCTCGAAGTCGTAGATGCCGCGCACCACCATCTCGCCCCGAGCGGCTGAACGGTCGTGGGCAAACATCTCGTTCAAAGCCTCGAAGAACAGATCGAGGTCGCGGGTACTGAAGCCAGTCCGCTCGGCAAAAGGTGGGGAGATGTAGCATTTGGCGGCATAGAGGGCATAGGGAACGATGTGCTTGTGGCCCATGGTTCGCTCCTTGGCCGCATCCTCCTCCTTGGTCACGGCGCAACGGGTGACGGTGATTTCCAGCGGGGTAATGGGATGAAAACTCTGGCCGAAAGTAAACTGTACCGGCCCGCGCACTTGGCCAAAAGCGGAACCTCTCAAAATGTCTTTGCCAACTGCTAAAACTCCGCCGAACGTACGAATATCGTAAAACTCCCGACAGAGCCAGCGCATCGCGGCCTCGGCCTTCACATCATCGGTTGACTTCGAGTCAAGTTTTTCGCCAGATGCCTTTATCCCGTTGGCAATTTCATTCTCAAGTATGGCCCCTTGCTTTACCATGATAGCGTAACCTTGTTCATGATCCTTTCCCTCATACTGATAGCTTGCCCTATTTGGTCCAACCATCTCGATGTAGTTCCTGATCTTCCGCTTCAGGCAGACATCGGAGACGAGGCCCCTGTTACTGTTGGGTTCGATGCGCGGCATGTTGCCGGCGTCCGGGTCGCCGTTGGGATTACCCTGGCAGACATCGAAAAGAACGAGAATGTCATGGCGATTGGCTACGATGGTATTCATGTTTGTCTTCTCCATTTCTGTTGGTTGACGGATAGATGTCAAAATCCGTTTAGATGTATTTCCTGATCTGCTTATCCTTGGTCATCATGGGCCACCCCCTGATTTCCCGTCCTTGCGGCCTGTTTTCGCTGCTCGTTTTCCGCCTTTTGCTGGTAAAAACCAATTGCGAACCGGCCCTGCTCCTGCAGAGACAGATGCCGGGGGAACTCGGGGGCCGTCCCTTGTGCCTCCGGCTTAAGCAGGGTGAGAATCGCCTGCATACCCTCCTCGATGGACCGTTCATGTCCACCATATTTTTCCGATTTCCTGATCTTGTCCAAGTGATGCCGGTTCAGGCGCAACAGTAGCGGAAACACCGAGGCCGGCGACACCGAGGCGGTGCCGAAATAGCGTTCCGCCACCCCGGCGCCTTCCAACTTGTAGTTGTGGGCCTTGGCCTGGGTCTCGGCGAGCACGGCCAGTAAACGGCCACAGTTGTAAGCCTTGTCCTCGGTTTCGAACACTTTTGCCTCAATCATGGGGTCACCTTCCTTTCTATTGCGGTTGAGGATGAGCTTCAAAAGGGCAAAGCGGGATACGCCAGGTGGTGGCGACGGTTGCCCTGATCTACGTATAGCAATGGCGGCATTGGGTGCTATTGGTGTCATAAAAATACCCGCGCCAAATTTTGCCAAGTCAGCCATAAGGCGGCGCAGAATGGGCTTCACCAGCATCACCGACGGTGCTGTTCCCTCTAGGGCGGCTTGATAAAGTTGGGCCGCCACCTCGGACCGCAAGCCCTTGGCCTCACGCACGGTGGTACAGGCAAGTCGGTAGAGGGCGAACGGCGGCATCTTGTCGGCGTCCTGTTCAACAGTGATCTCTTCGTCCTTACTACGATTCCCGCGCCCTTTTTTCTTAGCCGATGGCAGGGGAATGTCCGTGATTTCAAGATCGCGAAACCATTGGGCGAAATTCTCCCGGGCTGCCTCCACTGTGGATTGCATCCAGTGGCGCACCGCGATGCGACCGGCGTTGCCGCACAGGGTCACGGAATAAAACTGTTCGAGCTTTGCGGCTTGGCGATCAATTCCGGCCCAAGGTGATTTCAGAAAATCGGCCACATGAAGAGGATCTGGCTTGCGGAGCATCCGGGCGAGAAAACTGCTGGCTTCACCAGATTTTTTTGCCCAGAAGCAAACACGTAGAGGACCTATCTTGAGCGAAGTATTTTCGTTTTCAATGAGAGCCTGCAGTGCCAGCGCATAACTTGCAGCAGCCTCTTCAGAAACAGGGGCATTCTCTCCCATTGCAAACCCGTAGGATGAAAAAGCCGGGCACTCCTTAGCAAATGAAACAATGTACCCACCACTGGACACCCCAGGTATGCCAAGAATCTTTGGTTTGTGTGAACGGGCGATTGGAATGTCCGTTGCTCCGGACACCAGGCATATCCCTGTCGGTACAGTAGCAGTGCCGTTCTCACTCTCATCGGAGAAGGCTTCTTTCGTATAAACTTTTTTCCAATACACCGTCAGCGGATTATCGTAATCCCTGCCATCAAAAACAGGATCGCCATTGACCTGAAAAGACAGCGTCAGTTGCGCAAGTTTTTCCCAGCCGCCGCCTGTTATTTTAACGCCAACCTCAGGCTCCCCCCTCCTGGGAGAAATGCGGGTCTCAAGGAATGGAAGCCTATGCTTAATTGTTTCATCTTCTACATAAAGATACTTATCCTTAAACCGTAACAATGCTGCCAATTTCGGCAAGTTAGTCGCATCATGGGCAATCTTGACCCTATCCCAGAAATGCGCAAATGTTTTAGCTGGATTCCTTTGTCGTTGAGCAGGAAAGGAAATACTTTCTCCGTTTTTTTTATCAACCCCCAAAAGAGCCAGGCAAGACTCAGCCAAAAAGTATGCCTTCCCACCGTTGTTTTCTCCTGGAAATCTTGGGAGCAATTTCTTGTGACCGAGTACTTCTCTGCCTGCTGCATCAGAGGAATAAAGAGGTAACAATTCGTTTTGCGTCAATTCTCCGTTCATATTGATTGGGATAAGCAAATGCAGATCACGCTCTTGAAGATGAACATTATCAAACAGTGCGTTCTCCTGAGAAAATTCGTACAAGGCGCTAAGCAGCATATCCCCCCTCCAACGGTTTAGTGACCATCTTGACTCTATCAGGGTGACAATTCATGAGGCTTTCCCGAACACTGGCCTGGAAAAAGGCGGCTTGGGGCCGTACCAGTGTTCCTTCGCTGCGCGGGACAGCGACAGGGGGATTTTTCTTCCTCTTTTTCGGCTCGTTTCCAGCCGCCGCAACCGCAGACAGTTCCCGGCGCTCCTCATCGGTCAACCAACGAAAGCCTGCCTCGCGCTGGCGGTGGTCAAAAACATCGTAAAGCATGAGCCCCAGGTCTTCTTCCGGCCAGACATGCCGCCAGTCGCCACCGGGCCTGATTTCCGCAATCCGACGTTCCAGGGCCGCCTGCGGGTCGGACTCCCAATCAAAGTCTGCGGCGAACTCCCGCACCCCCAAAGCCGGGCGGTGAAAGCATTTGCCTTTTTTCGCTCGGCGTTCGATCTCGTCGCGATAGGTTTTCAGGTTGTGTCGTCCTTTTTGGCCAAGCCCGGTCATGCCGACCTGGGCAGTGAGGATGTATTCCACCCCCGCCAGGGCCAGCATGTTACGCTGGGTGCCATCGGCCGCGCCGCCGCCGGCCTGAATAGGAGAAAACCTCTTCGGTTCCCTCATCCAACTACCGGCATTGCTGATGCTCACCTGACTCGTCACCTCATTGCGCCTGAAACTCACCCAGCGACCCTTGCTCACCACCCGAACCGCATCAATGATGTAGAAAATCTGCGGCTCCCAGAAGATGGCCTCAAAGATTCCCCGTGCCGCCGACGGGGTGATAATGGGGTAACTCACCCGCTCGACTTTCATTTCCGGCCTGGTGAAGCAGGCGAAATCGCCCCAAACACGAATGGACACTCTGTTGTCGCTCATTGGATGAAATCCTCCGTTGGACGGTTTTCGAGAACAAGCCCCAAATGCTCATGGTAGCACCCCTCGTTCAAAACATACACGTCAAGGTTTGGCAGAAGTTGCGTGATCATGCCTAGATGCAGCAGACGATTAAAGTCCGTTTCACGAACATTCACCATACCCCGCTGTAATCGCCTGAGATCGTGTCGGTCGAAGCGGGGCTCACCGGATGGCCGTTTCCGGTCGCGGATACACTGGATGCACGCCGCACAATCACCGAAGGGCACAACCACTGGCCGACCCTCGTCGGCGATCACTCGCGCCTTGCGAGCCACCTCACGGTAGCGGAATTGGTTACGGTCTTCTTGAATGCTGCTTTCTCCCCGGCGGTTATAATCAGTGGCCGTCATTTGATAAAGCTGCGAAAAATAACTGCCAAACACCTCCGGCATCCGCCCCAGAGAGTCCAGGCACTCCCCGAGCATGGCGGCGCTGATTCCGGTGGCGGTAGTATAGACGCCTGGGGGTAGCCCGCCATTCTTCGGCGTGAACAGATGAACCCTCCCCCGCAATGGCCGGCCCTGGGTATCCCGCAGACGACCTTCCCGGTTGCAACGGCCGGCGGCCTGGGCAATAGCATCCAGCGGTCCCAATGCACGATAGGCCACGGGAAAATCGATGTCCACTCCGGCCTCAACTACCTGAGTCGCCACCAGTCGGCATGGAAGACCATTTTTTAAACGATGGCGGATGCTGCCCAACTGCGGGTTTTGGCTATCGCCCAGCGCCGTAAACCGATGTGCGGCGCACATGGAGGAGGAGAGGTGGAAGACCGAATCCCTTTCCTCTGCCGGCACGGCGTCCCGCAACGCCTCCCAGAGTTCGCCGGCATGACGCCGAATATTGACCACGCACAACGCCTGGGGACAGGCGGCAAGGCGCACCGCCAAAGCGGGCCAATCCATTTCCTCGGTCGGGTGGTATTCCACCCGCTGAAGGGCTGCGAAAAGCCCCGCCGTATCCTGAATGATCTCCAGCACCTCGCCGGGCTTGAAACCCTCCGACAGGGAGAAGCTCTGCTTGAAGGCCGGTTGGGTAGCGGTCATAAAGAGGAAACTCGTGTGGTAGTTGCGGCGCAGTTCCTTCAGTGTATTGAGCAACGGATTCAACAAATGAGCGGGAAGAGTCTGAACCTCGTCAAAGACGACCAAAGAATTGGCGATGTTGTGCAATTTGCGGCAACGGCCAGGCGCGGCGGCAAACAGCGACTCGACAAACTGCACCGAAGTGGTGACGATCACCGGCGCGTCCCAGTTGTCGGCGGCCCGCGAGAGCTCCCCCGTGCCTCCCCCTCCGTTGCCGACTCGCTCAGCCACCGAGGAATGATGCTCCACAACCAGACCGAGATTCTCCGGATCAAGAATTCGGCGGTACTCGGCGGCATTCTGTTCGATGATGGACAGATATGGGATAACCACGATGATCCGGTCAAGATCGTGCCGTTTGGCATGCGCGAGGGCAAAAGCCATGCTGGACAGAGTCTTGCCGCCGCCGGTTGGCACGGTAAGCGAGAAAAAGCCGCGTTCCCACTGCGCCGCCGCCAGGCATTGGTCAAAAACGGTGTGCCGGAGGGCGTTCACCTCTCCTTCCCGCGATTTACCCTGCCGTTCCCGGATAACCCGCTGGATGAGAAGATCAATCACCCCGGCAAGCCGTTGGACATTCCTTTCCTGGCCGATCCCCTGCCGTTCCGCATCCAGCCTGTCCGCATCCACTAAACAGGAGAAGAGCATCCGAGTGTAGTATTCCAGAGTCAGGGAATCGTTTCCGAGAAAATCCGGTGACAGCGGCCTGTTCGGGATGGAAACAAAATGTTCCGCAAACCACGGTTCCAGAGCACGGAGACGTTCTTTCGTCCGGTATCCGGGATCATCAACCATAGCTTGTAGTTGATGCAGGTCGTGCAGGCCGGCATGATGCCCCGCAACGGCGAAGGCCGCAGCAAACCAATCGCGTTGAAAGGCCAGAGCTGCGCCGTATGGGGCATGGTGGGTATCCGGTCCGCCTTCTCTCCGCCCCAGTAAATATTCTTGAAACTCTCGGCGGCACTTGCCAAGATCATGCAGCATCCCGGCCCACCATGCCTCGTCGCCAGCCTGAAAGCCTGCGGCAAAGCCCTTTGCCATGCGGGCCACGCTTTCAAGGTGATCTTTCAGCGTCTGGCCGGGACGGGCCAACATCAATGTATCTCCATCATTCATGCAGCGCCTCTCGCTGATTCATGGCCTTTACTGCCTTCATTTCTCCGCCCACTTCCCAATCCAACTTCACTTTTGCCTTCCTTACAAGCCGCACCGCCTTCTGGGCGATATCCCCACCATCTCCTCTCCGCGTCTCACCCCGATCCTTCTTCTGACAGGCAATCGCAACAACAGCAGCATCTTCCAACAAAGCAAAAATCGAATCCGTATCTGTTCGGTACCCCTGCGACCTCATCTCCTCCCGCCCAACCCGTGCCAGCCAGCGTTTGAACACTTCCGCCCTAGGCGTGTAAACGGACTGGACAATGCGGAAAACACCTTCGATGGTGACGCAATCGGCCTGTTGCCCCGTGCCGTCGGACACAGGGAGTTCCAATGCCTGGCACAATGCCTCAACATCGCACCCCTCCTTCTCAAGACTCCGCTTCAGCTTCCGCCAGCAGGCACCGCCATCAGTCCTGTCCATCAACATGCCGCAGACATCCTCCACCGCAAACCACCTTTCACCCTCATGCCGCGTTTTGCGGATTCGCCCGTTATTCAAAACCGCCGGTATTGTCATGCTCCCTCCGCTATGTATGCCGATCTCGTGGATTTCATCCCGCGCCCTGTCTTCTGTCAAAAACCGATTTTTCTTTTCGGTTGCTCATTTTCCGTCAGCAGTTGTCGAATGGCCTCGAACACCACGCGGAATTGCTCGTCGTACTTGCTCTCCATTTCTTCGATTCTCTTTTTCAGATCCTTATGCCGGGCAAGAAGCTTTCTTAATTTGACAAAGGCCTTGATAATCTCGATGTTGACCCGGATAGCCCGGTCACTGCTCAGGACGCTGGAAAGCATCGCCACACCATGTTCCGTGAAGGCAAAGGGCATTGTCCTGGCAAATTTCAACGGCTTGAGGTCATCACAGATTGTGATAACCTCCTCTCGTTCTTCCCGATTAAGCTGGAACATGAATTCGGCGGGAAACCTTTTGATATTGCGTTTTACCGCCTGGTTGAGAATGCGTGTTTCGACCCCATACATCTCAGCCAGATGGCGGTCGATCATAACCTTCTCGCCTCGCAGGGAAAAAATTCTTCTTTCAATTGATTCAAGCGGAACAATGTCGGTCATCGATTTACTTCCTCCACACCAATCAAATTAACAATCAACCGGATCAGCAGATCCTTCTGCCCGGGATCGCTTGTGGCGGTCAGCAGGGTCAGGGCCACCAAGGCGATGGGCCGCCTTTTCCTCGATGATCGGGTACAACTCCCGGCCGCCGAAGGTCTGGTGCAGGGCGCCGATGATTCCGGCCAGCCCTTCGCCGCCCGCCTTTCTTCCGGGCGGCGGCAAATTGTCTTCATCGTATTGCCAAAGCAGCCGCCAAGTTGCGGCATGGCGCTTGACAATCTCCAGCACTGCCTCGGTTTCAGTGAAATCATTCCCCATCAGTGCTTACCCTCCATCGCATCGTCAAGTTCTGATTCTCCTCTTGTATTTCACGTCTTCTTTCTGCTATTTCCCCAGCCAGGCCAGGTAGTCGCGCAGGGTTTCCGGCGACAGTTCCCGCAGGCGGCGGCGAGCGGCGATGGTGTGTTCATCGTCGCCGCTGTGGCGGGCCTCTTCGGCCTGGCGCATAACTTCACAAATTTGCGCCGCCTTGGAACCGGGCCGATCCTCCGGGGTCTCCGGCAACTCCGGAATGGGCAGCAAACCAGCCAGGAAGCCTTGCACCGGGGCCATTTCCGGGCCGTGTTCCCGGATCATCCCGGCCAATTCCGCGTGGCGCATGGCATCCATTGCCACCTCGTGCGGGGCCGTCAACAAGGCCCTGGCATAGGCCTCGGCCGCGCCGCCTTGGCGGCCGGACCACAGGGCATCGCCCAGATACCCCCACAGGCGGCCGTTTTCCGGCTGCCGGGCCAGCAGCCGGCGCAGTTCCGTGGCCGCTGCCCGGTATTCGCCGAGTTGCAGATGCAGATAACCCCGGCATAAATCCGGCGGGTGGTAAAAATCGGGCCAATCGTTCAGCATGGCCAGCAGGCGGCGCAGCAGGGTCTTTTGCAACGCCTGGCCCCATTCGGCCTCGGCAAAGGAGAATTCACCGATCCGGCGCCAAAGGAAAACAGGGGCCTCTTCGCCTGCTTGCCCCGCCGCCTGGGCCAGCGCCTCCTCCCAGAAATCCGCATCGGCCAGCCCCCGGCCCGCTTCGCGATGCTCCGGCATCACCGCCAATACCCTGGCGAACCGTGCCCTGGCCGTCGTAAAGTCCAAGGCGGCCAAGCATTGACAGCCGCTGCCGACCGCCACCATCTCCCACTGAAAAAGATTAAGCTGCGTCATCGTCCACTGTGATCGTCGTTGACATGGTCATGTTTATGACCTAGAATGGCACCATGATTAACGTAAACATCAACGAAGCGAAAGCGCATCTTTCAAGCTGCCTCGACAAAGTCGCCGAGGGAGAAAAGGTGATCATCTGCCGCCGTAACCGGCCAATTGCGGAAATCCGACCGTTGAAAAAAACGGTGCGCAAAAAACGGCCCATCGGGCTGGCCGGCAAGGAATTTCCTGCCTTTACCGTTGCCAAAACCTTTTTCGAGCCCCTGCCGCCGGAACTGCTCAACGCCTTTTCCGACGAGGGAAAATGAAGCGACTTTTCACCTCCCCAAACTCCCGCCCCACCACAAAGATCCTTTTGACCGCATCCTGGTCTGCCAGGCCATTGAACACGCGCTCACCATTCTTACCCCTGATCCCCTGATCAGCCAGTACCCGGTACGCACCATCTGGTGATAGCCGCCTGGCTGCTTGCAAGATCACTTTACTCCCCTCACTCTGTCAACCGATGACATACCCCCGAAAAAAATGGCGGGCGGGGCAATTTTTTATCCGTCATTTTTCATACAATCAATCCGGCCATGACCGCGATCTCCTGTTGGACCAGGGCGCGCAGGGCCGGCGGGGCCACCACCCGCACCTGGGCGCCATAACTCAGAATCTTCCTGACGATTTCGCGGAAATCGGCCACCGCAAAGCGCAGCAGCAGGCCGCCGTCCGGCTCGCGGCTCACCCGCTGGTTCGGATGCCAGACCTGTTCCTCGATCCAGGGGGCGATCTCCGGCGCGAAACGAAGCGCCACCTCCACGCTCTCCAAGCCCTGCATGATCCCGAACCGTTGCCGGGTGTATTCCTTGAGCGGCGGCAATTGCGCGGGTAGCTCGAGCCGCCGCGGCTCGGGGCGAATATCGCGGATGCGGGAGAGGGCGAAATCCCTGATCTCCCGCCGCCTGGCGCACCAAGCCAGGAGATGCCAGCTTCCCATGTAATGCATCAGGTGCAGGGGATGGATGACGCGTTGCGAGGTGACGCCGCTGTGGGGCGAATGGTAGGTGATGGCGAGGGAGCGCTCCTCGAAGAGGGACTGGATCAACTGGCGGAAACATTGCCCGTCCACCCGGGAATATTCGATGTTTTTGACCGAAATTTTGGCCCCCACCGTTTCCAGGCAGGAACCGGCGCCCTTGCCGGCCAGGGGGATCATCTTGTCGATCAGGCGGCAGAGTTCTTCCTTGAGCGCCGCGGCCGGGACGGTGGAGGCGAGACGCACCGCCAGCGCCAGGGCCAGAACATTGGTTTCGCTGATCCAGGCGGCGGGCAGTTCGTAGGCATGATCCGTATAGGCGTAGCCGTGGCGGGAATGGTCATAGCGCAACGGCGCTTCCAGGCGCTCGCGCATGAACTCTATATCCCGCTGGGCGGTACGGGGCGAAACCCCGAACTCGCCGATCAGGGCGGAGGCATTGGGATAGCCGCCGGCCTTGACCAGCCGGTGAAACCAAAGGAAACGTTCGAACTTCAGCCTGTCGGACATTGCTCACCCGGTCTGAAGGGAAACAATCGCGAGGTTGCGGATCAACTACAACAACCACAACCGGCAAATTATTGCAAGCTCGCCATACCCACCCGCAGGCCAGGAACCTGGCCCGCCCCAAGCTGGGGTGAAAAAGCATTGACGATGATGCTCACAAAATGCTAAATTTGTTTAACACTTCTCAATCAAGGAGGCTAAAAAATGCTTGGAATACGTTTACCAGCCGAGACGGAACAACGATTGGCCGCCTTGGCCAAGGCCACCGGTCGGACCAAAAGCTACTATGCCAGGGAAGCCATTGAGGCGCATCTTGACGACCTGGAAGACATCTACTTGGCCGAAAAACGATTGGCGGAGATCAGGACAGGCCATCGCCGCACCGTACCCTTGGAAGAGGTAATGAAGCGTCATGGCGTGGAAGGTTGAGTTTGACGAACTTGATCCTGAACAAGCCAGGCGGATATTGAAGTACCTGTACGGCCGCATCGCCACCAAAGAAAATCCGCGCCGATTCGGTGAGCCGTTGCGTGACAACCTGTCCGGCCTGTGGCGTTATCGGATCGGCGCCTACCGGCTTATCTGCGATATCCAGGACGACAGGGTGCTGGTTCTGGTGCTTCGCATCGGCCACAGAAGCACAATCTACGGCGGCCATTAACCACTCCGCCAGGTCGCCCGGAAAAAAGAAAGGGAAACCAAGCTAAGTGCTTGATTCCCCTTATTTTTTTACTGGTGCCGGGACCAGGAATCGAACCAGGGACACTCGGATTTTCAGTCCGATGCTCTACCATCTGAGCTATCCCGGCAGGTGCTGCTGAAAGCAGGACTATTTATTGAAAACGCGGCCGGATGTCAAGGCTTTTTCAAACCCGCACCACCCGGGTGAGGGCCAGGTGATCATACCAGGTTCTCCGTTCCGGGTTGGTAAAGGCCCACAGAAACCCGGCCGCCAAGGGAAGCAGGGCGAGCAGTTGGCCGATGCCGCGCAACAGGGCCAGCCCCGGCGATGGCGGGGTCTGATCCGGGCCGACCACCATGATCCCCAGCGCCATTTTGCCCACGGTCTGGCCGCCGCAACTGTGCCAGAGGGTGAAATAGAGCAGGGCCAGCAAGGGCGGCATCAGCAGGAGCAGGAACAGAAGGCCGGCCAGCAGGCCGAACAATTCCATGATTCCCAGCGGCAGCCGGGAGAAGGCCGTCATCAGCACCGCCGCCAGGATGGCGCCGCCCAGCAGATGGAGTACCAGCAAATCCAGGAACCAGGCCGCCAGCCGCCGCCAGATGGGGGCGGGAATCATTATTTGTCATCCTCGCTTTCCAGGCTCAGCCCCAGATCGGCGATTTTCGGCGGCGCTTCCGGGGCTTCCCGGCTGCCCAAGGGCGCTTCGTCGGTGTCCAGGGTCAGCACCATATCGTCGGAGGCGGAGACGCTAGCGGCCGGGGTTTCAGGCGCGGCCGGTTGCCCTGCTTCCGCCAAGTCCAGCAGCGAATCGAGATCCATGACCTCATCATCGGCGGCCGGGGTGGCCTCCTGCGCCGCGGTAAAATCCAAATCCAGGCCCAGATCGAGGGCCGCGTCGGTCGCTTCGGTCGTTTCCGCCCCGGCCTCCGGTTCGGCGGCCGGCAGCAGATCGCCCAAGTCGCCAAGATCAAGCGCCCCCAAGTCAACTTCGTCGCTCCCGGCCGCTTCTTCCACGGCAGTTTCCGCCGGGCTTGCCTCAATCTCCACTTCGCCTGCCGTCGCCTCGGCCGGCGCTTCCACGCTTACCGCGATCTCTTCTCCAACGCTTTCCTCCGGCTCGGCGTCCCCGGCCTCGGCCAGCAATTCACCCAGAGCCTCATCAGCCTCATCAGCCTCGTCATCGACCGTCTGCTCGTCGATCAGGATTTCCTCTCCGACTTCGCCGCCGGCTGCCCCCACTTCGGCCAAAGCCGCGGCCAGAAATGGGGGCGGCAGATCCTTGCTCACGGTTCCCTGCAACTGCTGGGCAAGGGGCAGGAGATCGTGGGCGCATTTGGCGCAACTGGCCAGGCTGTCAAACGAGATGTAACCGCATTTAGGGCAGCGCATCGTGGTATCCTCTCCGTTTTTTTGAGTAACGGAGCAAGTGTAGTCCAAAGCGCGGCGGCCGGTCAAGATAAACATCCGGGCAACGGCGTTGACAAAGGTTGCAAAACCGACGGCGTCCGGCTATCTTGCAGGTGCCGCTTGCCACTGCCACCAAGGAGATTGACCATGCCGAAACAGACACCCCGATTTTTATGGCTGATGTTCACCATGCTGCTGCTCACCGGCCTTGCCGCCTGCGGCCAGCCCAACTATAGCTACCGCCATCTCGCCTCGGATGTTTCCCTGATCGAGCCGAGCGCTCCCGAGCGGGACGTCCGTGCCATCCTCGGCCCGCCCGACCACAAGCAGGCCGCCCCCGGCGGCGGCGAAACCTGGATTTACTTCGATGGCCGCCAGAGCTTCCTCCGCCGCGCCCCCTACATCGGCGACAAGCTGGGACGCGAGGATTTCCAGGTGGTGATCGTCACCCTCCGGGAAGAACGGGTGCAAAACGCGGTCTATCGCTTCCTCGGCGAGGAAGAATTCAAGGCCCTCAATCTGCCGGTCCGGAACACCAATAATGACTAACGGGGGCGAAAAGGCCCGCGAACGGATGGTGGAAGAGCAACTGATTCCGCGAGGGATCAGCGATCCGGCGGTGCTGGCGGCGATGGGCGCGGTGCCCCGCCATCTCTTCGTCGAAGAAGCCCTCCGCCCCCAGGCCTACGGCGATTTCCCCCTCCCCATCGGCGAAGGCCAGACCATCTCCCAGCCCTACATCGTCGCCCTGATGACCCAGTTGCTGGAGCTGAAAAAAAGCGACCGGGTGCTGGAAATCGGCACCGGTTGCGGCTACCAGGCGGCGGTGCTCAGCCATCTTGCCCGCGAAGTGTATTCGGTCGAGCGTCTGCGCGGNNAATCGGCACCGGTTGCGGCTACCAGACCGCGATCCTGGCCTCGATCTGCGCCAAGGTTTACACGGTGGAGCGGATCAAACCCCTGCTCGCCCGCGCCCGCCGCATCTTCGACCGCCTGCATTTGTTCAACATCCTCAGCAAGGCCGACGACGGCACCGAGGGCTGGCCGGAACACGCCCCCTTCGACGCGATCATCGTCACCGCCGGCGGCCCGACCATCCCCGAACCGCTGGTGGCGCAACTGGCCGATCCCGGGGTAATGGTGATCCCGGTGGGCGAACGAGACCTCCAGGCCCTGACCGTAATTCGCAAACAAGACGGAGAAATTTCCAGCCGGGTGGCGGAGCATGTCCGTTTCGTCAAGCTGGTGGGAGCCCACGGCTGGCAGGCGGAATGAACCTGCGCCGCCTTTACGACCGTTGCCTGACCTGGATGCAGAAGCCGGGCGGGGCGTGGGTGCTGTTCGGGGTGGCGGTGGTGGAATCGTCGGTTTTTCCCATTCCCCCGGATCTTTTTCTCATGGCCCTGGGGATTGCGGCCCCGGCCCGGGTCTTCCGTTACGCCCTGATCTGCGCCGTCGGTTCGGTGCTGGGCGGGATGATCGGCTATGGTCTGGGATTTTTCTTCATGGAGGCCATCGGCCGCCAGATTCTTACCTGGTACGGGCTGACCGATCACTACGCGGCGGCCCAAGGGCTCTACCGCCAGTATGATGCCTGGGCGGTGGCGGCGGCCGGCTTCACTCCCCTGCCCTACAAACTTTTCACCCTCACCGCCGGGGCCTTTGAGATCAATTTCGCCACCTTCTGCCTGGCCTCGCTCCTTTCGCGGGCGGGCCGCTTCTTTCTGGTGGCGGCCTTCATCTACAAATTCGGGGCTCCGATCCGGGCCTTTATCGAGCGGTATTTCAACCTCCTCACCATTGTCTTTCTGATCCTGCTGGTGGGTGGTTATCTGCTGATCAAAGCCGTTTTCTAGCAGGCTTCCAGTTCGATGCACTTTACCGGGCACATGGTGGCGGCCTGCTCCAGCTCGGGGATCAGGGGCACGCAGCCGTCGATCAGCTCCGCCTTGTCGCCGGTATCATCCATCCGGAAGACCGCCGGGCAGAGTTCGGCGCAGGTGCCGCAGCCGTTGCACTCGTAAGAATCGAGAGAAACATATACGTATTGGGTGTCTGAAGTTTTCATGCCCTTTTTATAAATCGAAATTATTATCAAGGCAAGGGGGACGTCGGCCAAGATGTTGACAGAGACGGCCGAAGCTGGGAAAGTGAATCCAGACCATCCCAACATTCAACCGAGACGCCACAAGGATCACACCATGAGCAAAAAGAACTGGAAAGCGGAAACCATTGCCCTCCACGGCGGCCATGTGCCGGACAAAGCCACCCGCAGCCGGGCGGTGCCGATCTATCAGACCACCAGCTACGTCTTTGCCGACACCGAGGACGCCGCCTCCCTTTTCAGCCTCAAGCCGGAGGTGTGGGCGCCCCGTCTCGATCTCGACACCGAGGGGTTGCGGCCCGAGGATTTCGCCCCCGAGGCCACCGGCAACATCTACACCCGGATCATGAACCCCACCACCGATGTCCTGGAACGGCGGATGATGATGCTGGAAGGCGGGGTGGGGGCACTGGCCACCAGTTCCGGCTCGTCGGCCATCACCTATGCGATCATGAACATCTGCGAGGCCGGCAATCATCTGGTGGCCGCCTCCAGCCTTTACGGCGGCACCTACAACCTTTTGCACCACACCCTGCCCCGCTACGGGATCGCCACCACCTTTGTCGAGGCCGGCCAGCCGGAGGCCTTCGCCGCCGCCATCACCGAGCAAACCCGCTGTCTGTTCGTGGAAACCATCGGCAATCCCCGTCTCGACACCCCCGATCTCGCGGCCATTGCCGAGGTTGCTCACCGGGCCGGGATTCCCCTGATCGTCGACAACACCGTGCCCACCCCGATCCTCTGCCGGCCCTTTGAGTTCGGGGCGGACATTGTGGTCCATTCGCTGACCAAATTCTGCGGCGGCCACGGCACCTCCATCGGCGGGGCGATTGTGGACAGCGGCAAATTCGACTGGAAGGCCTCCGGCAAATTCCCCATGTTCACCACCCCCGACCCCTCCTACGGCGGGGTGGTCTGGGCCGATGCGGTGGGCAAGGCCGCCTACGTGATCCGGGCCCGGACCATTTTATTGCGGGACACCGGCGCCTGTCTTTCGCCCTTCAACAGCTTCCTCATCCTCCAGGGCCTGGAAACCCTGCCCCTGCGGATGGAACGCCACTGCGCCAACGCCCTGGCGGTGGCCAACTTCCTCGGCCGCCATCCGGGGGTGGAATGGGTGCTCCATCCCGGTCTGGAAAACCATCCCACCCATGCTTTGGCCCAAAAATACCTGACCGGCGGCTTTGGCGCCCTGGCCGGTTTCGGGATCAAGGGGGGGGTGGCGGCTGGCCGCAAGTTCATCAACAGCCTGCAACTCTTCAGTCATCTGGCCAATATCGGCGATGCCAAGAGCCTGGCGATCCACCCGGCCTCCACCACCCACTCCCAGTTGACCCCGGACGAGCAGCGGGCGGCCGGGGTATCGCCGGATTTCGTCCGCCTCTCCATCGGCCTCGAACATGCGGACGACATCATCGCCGACCTGGAACAGGCCTTGGCGGCGGCCCGTTGATGCCAAAGGAGATTGTCCCTTGCTGACCAGGATATTCCGTCGCTTGTCGCTCGTGCTGCTCCTGGCCGCCCCGCTGTTGGTGGGTGGCACGGGCGGGGCCGAACAACCGGGGCCGACTCCGGCCCCGGTGCTGGCGCTTACGATCAACGGCGCCATCGGCCCGGCCACCGCCGATTACGTGCAGCGGGGCCTGGAGCGGGCGGTGGAACTACAGGCGCAACTGGTGGTGATCCGCCTCGATACCCCCGGCGGCCTGGATACCGCCATGCGGGATATTATTAAGGAGATCATCGGATCCCCCATGCCGGTGGCGGTCTTTGTGTCGCCCGGCGGGGCGCGGGCCGCCAGCGCCGGCACCTATATGCTTTACGCCAGCCACATCGCGGCCATGACCCCGGCCACCAACTTGGGGGCAGCCACCCCGGTGGCGATCGGCGGCCCCGGCTCTCCGGCCCCGCCGGGCGGCGACAAGACTCCGCGCCCGGAAAAAACGGAAAACGGCCAGCCGGAAGAAAAACCCCCGGAAGAGGCGATGACCCGCAAGCAGGTGGAGGATGCGGTGGCCTATATCCGGGGTCTGGCCCAGTTGCGCGGCCGCAATGCGGAATGGGCGGAACGGGCGGTGCGGGAAGCGGTCAGCCTGCCGGCCGAAGAGGCCCTGCAACTGGGGGTGATCGATCTCCTGGCCCACGATCTCGCCGATCTCCTGGCCAAGCTCGACGGCCGCACCATCGCCCTGGCCCAGGGCGAACGCACCCTCAACCTGGCCGGGGCAACGATCATCGAATTCGTCCCGGACTGGCGCAACCGCTTCCTGGCGGTGATCACCAACCCCAGCGTCGCCTATGTCCTGATGCTGCTCGGAATCTACGGCCTGCTGCTTGAGTTTTACAACCCCGGCTTCCTGTTGCCGGGGGTAACCGGGGCGATCAGCCTGCTGCTTGCCCTTTACGCCTTTCAACTGCTACCGGTCAACTACGTGGGGGTGGGGCTGATCCTGCTGGGCATCGCCTTTCTCACCGCGGAGATGTTCATTCCCGCCTTCGGGGTGCTGGGGATAGGCGGGGCGGCGGCCTTTATCATCGGATCGGTGATGCTCATGGATACCAGTGCGCCTGAATTTGCCCTGCCGTGGGGAATCATCATCGGGGTGACGGCAATAACCGTCCTCTTCATCGTGGTGGTGCTGAACATGGCCCTCAAGGCCAGGAAGAGGCCGATCAAGGCCGGAATCGAAGAGATGATGGGGGCAACCGGCGAGGCCCTGGAAGACTTTGAGGGTACAGGCTGGGTCAGGATTCACAGCGAAACCTGGCGGGCCCGTTGCCCCAACCCGGTCAAGAAAGGCCAGACGCTGCGGGTAACCGCCGTCAACGGCCTGGAACTGACCATGACCACCGAAACATAAGCCAAACTTAACCGCGGGGAGGTAACAAAATGGGCGGAGACCTGAGCTTTTTAGTAATCGTAGTGGTCGGGATCGCGATGCTGGCGGCTTACACCTTCCGGATTCTGAGGGAATACGAACGGGGGGTGGTGTTCCAGTTGGGCCGTTTCTGGAAGGTCAAGGGGCCGGGCCTGATCATCCTGATTCCCGGCCTCCAGCAAATGGTGCGAGTCGATCTCCGCACCCTGACCATGGACGTGCCCAGCCAGGATGTGATTTCCCGCGACAACGTCTCGGTCAAGGTCAA
>DIKC01000035.1 GCA_002421565.1 Desulfobulbaceae bacterium UBA5628
CCGCCCGCCCCAACTCGTCCCGGCCCGCTTCTCCCCGGCCCACCTCGACTCGGCCGGCTTCCTAGAGGCCGTCGTCCCGGCCCCGGGTCAACGCTTCAGCAGGGCGGCGACGCACTCCTTGAAGCGGGCGACAATCTCTTCCTCGCCCGCCACCCGGCGGTTGCGCATCAGGATTTTACCGTTGCAGATGGTGGTGTCCACGCAATCGCCGTTGGCGGCATAGACCAGATTTGAAATCAGGTGGTGATTGGGGAGCAGTTGCGGGTGGTTGAGGTCGAGTAGCAGGCAGTCGGCCAGCATGCCGGGGGCGATACTACCAGCCTTCAGCCCCAGCATCTTGGCGCCGTTGACGGTGGCGCATTGCCACGCCTCGGCAGCCGGCATGGCGGTTGGGTCGCCGGTCAGGGACTTGCGGACCAGGGCCGCGAACTTCATCTCCTCGAACATATCCAGGTTGTTGTTGGATGAGCAACCGTCGGTGCCCAGGCCGATGCAGATGCCCCGCTGCCGCAGACGGCGGTAGGGAAAGGGGCCGGAGCAGAGCTTCATGTTGGAAACCGGCAGGTGGGCGATCTTGACCTGATGGGCGGCGAGGATGTCCTTTTCCTCGGCATCGAGCCAGATAGCGTGGGCGGCCAGGACGTTGGGGCCGAGAAAGCCGATTTCCCGCAGATAGCGCACCGGGGTCAGGCCGTGCTCCTTGACGCAATCCTCCACCTCACGCTTGGTTTCCGCCAGATGGATGTGGAGCAGCAGGTCGCGTTCGCGGGCGAATTCCGCCAGCCAGACCAGGGAATCCCGCGACACGGTATAAATCGCATGCGGCCCCAGGGCCAGCTTGACCAAGCCCGAGGCCGGAGGCGGCCCGGCGAACAACTCCTCGGTGAGCTGCTTGAAATGGGCCGCCTTGGCGGGATCGCCGAAATCGATAAAAGCGGATGAAAGCACCGCCCGCATCCCCATCTCCTCCACCGCCCGCAAAGTGCCGGGCAGATGCCAGTACATATCGCAGAAACAGGTGGTGCCGGTCTTGATCATCTCCAGGCAGGCCAGCTTGACCCCCCAATAAATGTCCTCCTCGGTGAGCTTGCGCTCCATGGGCCAGATGTGGTCGTTGAGCCAGGTGTGCAGTTCCAGGTCGTCGGCATAGCCCCGCAGCAGGGTCATGGCGGCGTGGGTGTGGACGTTGATCAGGGACGGGACAATGGCCCGGTCGGTGGCGTCGATCACCGTCTCGGCGGCCGCCTCGATGCGCGGGGCCACCTGCCGGATATATTCGCCCTCGATCAGGACATCCACCGGCTGGTGGTCAAGGGTGGCGTTGCGGATCAGAATGCTCATCAAAAGGCCCCCTTGACCACATTGACCAGGGCCGGCCCCCGCTGGACGGCGCGGTGGTACTCCACCGCCGGTTCGCCAAAGGCCATGGTATAGCCCAGGGCGTGGTCGGCGGGAATGCCGAGCCGGGCCGCCGTTTCCGGGCAGGCGGCCAGGGCCATCATGCAGATCCCGTCCCAGACCGTGCCGATGCCGTGGGCCTGAGCAATCAACTGGAAGGTGGTAAGGGCGATGATCGTATCCTGGGCCGGACAGGGGGCGGCGGCCGGGGCGCTGGTGATCAGAAGATGGGGCGCCCCGCGAAACATAATATCTTGCCCATGCTCCTGCCAGGCCTTCACCACCCACCCGAGATAATTGCCGGCCAGGCCGCCGGGCAGCTTGCCGGCCGCCTGCAATTCGGCCAGACGGCCGATGAGATAATCCCGCAGGCGATGCAGTTCCGCCCGTTCCCGCACCACCGTAAAGAGAACCGACGCGGCATTGACCCCGGTGGGGGCATGGCAGGCGATATTGAGCAACTCGTCGATACGCTCCGGGGCCAAATCCTGATCCCGGTAACGGCGCACCGTGCGCCGGCCCTTGATCAGAGTCGCCAGGCGTTCCGGCTCCGGCAGATTGCCGGCCAGCAAGATGCTGTCGTCCGGATTCTTGCCAAGGATGGAGATCGCGGCGGTGGGGCAGACGGCCAAACAGTGCTGGCAACGGATGCACCCGGCCTCATTGGCCATCCGCGGCGGGCCGTCATCAATGACAATGACCCCCATCGGGCAATCCAGCGCACATTCGCCGCACAGGATGCAGCGTTGATCATCAACCTGAAACTGAATCCGCGTCACAATTTCCTCCTTTTCTGCACGTCTTTCTTGCGTCGACAAAAACCTATTCACCATCTGCGCCAACGCTTTAAATCAGGCGCTAGACACTGGCATTTTTTTGATATAGCGGTGCCCCTTCACGTCGCCTAAATTTTATTGTTGGCACTTCTTTTGTGTCTTCATAATTTGCTTTTAGCCGTAATGTCTCTTACGGTGGCAGTTAGGGCATAAAGCAATAACGTTCGAGATAATATCATTCCCGCCGCGTGACAAGGGAATAATATGATGAGTTTCTAGATATGGCTCACCAGTATTTTTCATACAGAAGGGAGCGTAATTTAGACAGTCCTGACAAATTCCTTTTGCTCTTCGTTTTATAAACTCTGATATATATATGCTTCGACTATACTGAGATCTTATGTGATTTGTCTTTTTGGTAATTACAGATAATTCACATAGTTCTGTCTCTAATTCCTTATCAGATAGCCTCTTGACTTTATCGATAATCATACGACGGAATCTTTCCAGCTCTCTCTCGTCATTTTGATAAATCGGATTCGGTATCTCCTTATTTGTAATTTTTGACAAATATTCTATGCTACCCCTAGAATGAGCGTTTTTCATTTGTGTTAGTATTGTTGTTTTTGTCATCGCAATATCTATGAATCTTACGTTAGACTCTCGCAGAAAATGCAAATAGTCATTAATATAGTGATGCTTTATGAGACACCCTACAGAGTCCGGTACTTTTACCAAGCACTCCGTAATGTCTTGAAAATTGCTTGATATTTTTTTTGTCCTACCGCTATATCCAATAAAGGTGATGTTCATATCTTTTTCAGGTAATCTTTTTCTTAAAATCTGCTTTAAACATAATACAAGTATGTCTTGCTGGCTGATTTGAATGCAATATTCTTGGCCTGTGTTAAATCTCAGGAATTTACCGGACCTGTCTAAATTCAAATTCCAATTGCTACGATTTATTCCATTGGCATAAATAATCATTTCAGCCAAGAAGCCGGTTGCAGACTCTCTCGTATTCTGGGTTCCTCAGCAAAATCTGTGGG
>DIKC01000020.1:0-3352 GCA_002421565.1 Desulfobulbaceae bacterium UBA5628
ACATATTTTCAACGACCTTGACCCTTGCTGCCCCGCGCCGCTGGCGCCTGCCCCCCTCTCAAAGGGAAAGAAGCAGGCGTCGGTCTAAGCGCAAGGTATCTGGCGCAGCTCCGGCGGGCAGCCCCATGCCCGCAAGCAGAGCCAGAGATGCAGCCCCATGCCAGGAAGCATCCAGAAAAGGGGCGGCCCCATGGCTGCGGGCAAAGCCGCCGCCTCCGGTCTGGCAACTCAGGATAAAAGCCAGGGCCTTGTCCGGCTCTTGCGGCCTTGTTCCCAGAAGGGTCAAGGCTGCCAGCGCGGCATGGGAGTTTTCGATAAACGAGGTTGTCCCCGGGAAAAAGCCGAAGCCGCCATCACCGTTCTGTGCTTGTTGCAGCCAGCCCGTCAGTTGTTCCGCCCCCTCGATCGGCCTTTCTTCCATTTTTTGCACAAACAGATAACGGGCCACATCATCCACCGCAAAACGCGCAGGCAACACCGCCGCTCTTTCGGCGCCGGCGAAGGATCTTTCGTCAAGCATCTCCGCAAGGATTCTGCGGCCGTAATAGGTGGCGGCAAGAGAAGTGTCGTTGCCCAGGCAGGCGACGATGCGGGTACGCACCAGCCCGGAATCGAGGGAAAGCCCGCAAATGCGGCAGATAAGCAACAACCGGAAGATGCTGCCGATACCCAGCCAGGGCACGGCCTGCATCCGGGTAAGATATCCGAGCAGAGCCGGGTCTGTTTGCAGGCGGGGTGGGGGCTGACCCAGCACCAGAGAAATGGCCACCGCCTGAAAGGTATCCTGGATGGTGGCCGGCAGTCGCGGGGTGGCGCCATAGCCGCCCGTGGTCTTGCGTCTCTTCCGTACGAACTCCATGAGTGCGTCACGATCAATCCGACGAGACATTTACTCCCTCCCGACCAAGAACTTCTCATTTGCCACATCATAACAAATGTTACATTTTTTTATCGACTAATTGCCGGTGCTAATGTAACAGCAAATGCGGTGCTGCCGAGCAGTTACGGTTTCAGAAAGGAAAGGCCATGACTCAAGCGAAAAAAACGGATGCGTTTGGTGCCCCACCCGTTGAGACGACAGTTGAAAGTCGATCCGAACAGCCTCAAGGATGGTTGAATCGCACCGTGGTCGGTACCGGAATTACCAGCGCCCTGGGTGATTTTTGCTACGAAACCACCACCGTGATCCTGCCCGGGTTTCTTGCGGTACTCGGCCTGCCGGCCGCGGTGCTGGGAATCATCGAAGGGATTGCCGATGCGGTGGCCAGCTTCACCAAAATGATTTCCGGCTACCTTGCCGATAAATTCGGTCACCGGAAACTCCTGGTTATTGTCGGCTATGCCTTGACCCCGATAGGACAGGTGATGATCGCTCTGGCCGGCGGGTGGTTCCTGATTCTCTCCGGCCGGATCGTCTCCTGGTTCGGCAAGGGATTGCGGGGTCCCCTCCGGGATGCGATCGTCATCCAGGCGGTACGGCCGGAGACCAGGGGCCGGGCCTTTGGCTTTCACCGGGCGACGGACACCATCGGCGCCGTACTCGGTCCGCTTCTGGGGGTTGCCTTACTGGGAATGGCCCAGGGCTGGGATGGGCACGACCCCTCTTTTCCATTCCGCTTTGTGCTCTGGCTCTCCCTTATTCCCGGGTTACTTGCGGTTTTGTCCTTTTTTATCATGGTGCAAGATCCGGAATGCTCGTCCAATCCGGCGCTAAAATTCTTTCATTCTCTGCGTGGCCTGCCGCTGCGTTTCAAACGATACCTCGCGGCAGTAGGTATTTTCGGCATCGGTGACTTCTCGCACAGCCTGCTGATCCTCGCCGCCACCCAGCTCCTTACCGCTTCCATGGGGGTAGTGCCGGCAGCCCAGGTGGCCGGCCTGCTCTATGTCTGGCGCAATCTGGTCCAGGTAGCGGTATCCTTTCCCATCGGCGTCCTGGCCGACCGCTTCGGCCATTTGCCGACCCTGGTCATAGGCTATGCGCTGGGTGGATTAACCGCCGTCCTTACTGCGCTGGCCTTTCTGTTTCATATTGAAAGTCTGGTCTTGCTTGGGGTTATCTTCCTCATCGCCGGCCTTTACATGGCCGTGCAAGAGGCGCTGGAAACAACGATCACCGCGGAAATGGTCGATAAAGAGATTCTGGCAATGAGTATTGGCGCACTCGGCACCGTCAACGGCGCCGCCAAACTTGTTTCCAGTACCATGGTCGGAGTATTGTGGACGCTTGTCTCGCCGGCATTCAGTTTTGGCCTTGCGGCGGGGCTTATGGCCGCAGGGACTTTTGCTCTGCTGCGGGCGGGCCGGAAATAACCGAGGTGGAATGATCGTAACAAAACCACAAGACAATGGATATGGGAGGAAACTTGATGATTTACGCCGAAGAAGTGGCAAAAATGATCTGTGTGGCCAAGGGGGCGAATCACGGCTCGGCGCCGATTCCGCAGGAAGGAAGATGGACCAGGGCCAAGGAGATCAGCGACATCGCGGGCCTTACCCACGGGGTAGGTTGGTGCGCCCCGCAGCAGGGCGCCTGCAAGCTGACCTTGAACGTCAAGGACGGGATCATTGAGGAAGCGCTGATCGAAACGGTCGGCTGCTCGGGGATGACCCATTCGGCGGCGATGGCGGCGGAGATCCTCACCGGCAAGACCATCCTTGAGGCGCTCAACACCGATCTGGTCTGCGATGCAATCAATACCGCGATGCGCGAACTCTTTCTGCAAATCGTCTACGGCCGTTCCCAGACCGCCTTTTCGGAAGGCGGGCTGCCGATCGGCGCCGGCCTTGAGGATCTGGGCAAGGGGATGCGCAGCCAGGTCGGCACCATGTACGGCACCAAGGCCAAGGGGGTGCGTTATCTTGAAATGGCCGAAGGCTATGTGACCCGTCAGGCCCTGGACGAGAACGATGAAGTGATCGGCTACGAATTTGTTCATCTCGGCAAGATGATGGAGATGATCGGCAAGGGGATGGATGCCAACGAGGCGCTGGGCAAGGCCACCGCCAGCTACGGCCGTTTCAGCGAGGCCGCCCGCTGCATCAATCCACGGCACCAATAGGAGGGCTATGACCATGGCGCTGTTTGAAAGCTACGAACGAAGAATAGGCAAGATCAAACCGGTGCTGGACCGCTACGGGCTCAGTTCTCTCGAAGAGGCCCGGAGCCTCTGCGAGCAAGCAAAGGTCGATGTCTACGGGATTGTCCGGGGGATTCAGCCGATCTGTTTTGAAAACGCCTGCTGGGCCTATATTCTCGGGGCGGCAATCGCCATCAAAAAGGGTGAGACCAAGGCGGTGGCGATTGCCAGAAGTCTCGGCGAAGGGCTCCAGGCCTTCTGCATCCCCGGTT
>DIKC01000020.1:3363-3685 GCA_002421565.1 Desulfobulbaceae bacterium UBA5628
ACGGCAATCTGGCCGCGATGCTGCTTTCCGAGGAGACGAAATGCTTCGCCTTTTTGGCCGGGCATGAGTCTTTTGCCGCGGCTGAAGGGGCGATCGGCCTGGCCCGTTCCGCCAACAAGGCCCGGAAGGAACCCTTGCGGGTGATCCTAAACGGCCTTGGCAAGGACGCGGCCCAGATCATCTCCCGGATCAACGGCTTTACCTATGTGCAGACCGAATTTGACTATGCAAGCGGCAGCCTGACCATCGTGCGCGAACAGCCCTACTCCAAGGGAGAAAGGGCCAAGGTCCGCTGTTTCGGCGCCGATGATGTCCGGGAAGG
>DIKC01000173.1 GCA_002421565.1 Desulfobulbaceae bacterium UBA5628
TCACCAATGACGCCTGGTTCGGCCGCTCCCACGCCCCTTACCAGCACCTTTCGATGGCGGTGCTGCGGGCGGTGGAAAATCGCCGCAGCCTGGCCCGGGCGGCCAACACCGGGATCAGCGCCTTCATCCTCCCCAGCGGCCGGATCAGCGCCGCCACCGCCCTGTTCACCCCGGCCCAGCGCACCGCCATTCTGCCCCTGCTCCGGGAGGCCACCTTTTTCAGCCGCTTCGGCCACTGGTTCGCTCCGTCTTGCCTCTTGCTGGTTATTATTGGCGGCGCTATCCACTTGTATGGTATAATGGCCGGTCGCCAAACAAGCAAAAATGATTCAGCCCAAGGAGCAAAACCATGAGCGTCAGCATCGCCCCCGAACTAAAGGATAAAATTCAGGATCTCAACGCCCGTCTGGCGGCCCTTCGGAGCCATCTTTGACGTAGAGGGCAAGAGCTTCCGCATCCAGGAATTGGAACACCGTTCGGCCGCCCCTGGTTTCTGGGACGACCCGGACAAGGCCGCCATCGTCCAGAAGGAACAGGGCGCCCTCCAGAACACGGTGGAAGGATTCGCCCGCACCCAGGCGGCCTGGGAAGACGCCGGGGTGCTGCTGGAACTGGCGGTCAGCGAACATGACCGGGAGGCGGAACAGGAAGTGGCCCAGGTGCTGCGCGGCCTGGAGGAGAAGATCGAGGCCCTGGAACTTGAGTGCATGTTCAACAAGGAGCATGACGCCAACAACGCCATCCTCACCATCCACGCCGGGGCCGGCGGCACCGAGGCCCAGGACTGGGTGGAAATCCTCCTCCGGATGTACCTGCGCTGGGCCGAAAGCAAGGGCTTCGGCACCGAAATCGTTGATCTTCAGCCCGGCGACGAGGCCGGGGTCAAAAGCGTCTCGGTGCTGGTCAACGGCCGCTATGCTTACGGCTATCTCCGCTCGGAAATGGGCATCCACCGGATGGTGCGGATTTCCCCCTTTGACGCCAGCGGCCGCCGTCACACCTCGTTCGCCTCGGTTTTCATCTTTCCGGAATTGGACGACGACATCGAAATCGACATCGACGACAAGGACCTGCGGATCGACACCTACCGGGCCAGCGGGGCCGGCGGCCAGCACGTCAACAAGACCAGCTCGGCGATCCGGATCACCCACCTGCCCACCGGGATCGTGGTCCAGTGCCAGAACGAACGCTCCCAGCACCGCAACAAGGACACGGCCATGAAGATGCTCAAGGCCCAGCTCTACAACCACGAAATGGAAAAACGGGAGGCTGACCAGCAGCACCTCCACGGCGACAAGAAGGAAATCGCCTGGGGCAGCCAGATCCGCTCCTACGTGATGCAGCCCTACCGGCTGGTCAAGGACCACCGCACCGGCCACGAGTCCGGCAACGTGGACAGCGTCATGGACGGCAACCTCGACCCCTTTATCAAGGCCTACTTGCTCTGGCGGGGATAAACGCCGCTACCGGGGCAGGTGGCGGAACAGGATCACTCCCCGCCGGTATGCTCGTCCTGATATCGGCGGGCGGTGGCGATGATCCCATCTTCGGCGGCCAGCAGGGCCGCCACGATATCGGGATCAAAGTGTGAGCCTGTCCCCTCGCGGATAATCTGCATGGCCTTGGGATGCGGAAAGGCGGGCTTGTAAACCCGTTTCGAAATCAGGGCGTCATAGACATCGGCCACCGCCATCAGGCGACCGAAAAGGGGAATTACCCGGCCCGAAAGGCCGCGAGGATAGCCGGAACCGTCCCACTTTTCATGATGGGTCAGGGCAATTTCACCGGCATAGCGCAGGAAGGAGTTCGACCCCAATCGGCGCTCCGCCACCGCCAATGCGTCCGCCCCCAATTGGGCATGGGTTTTCATAATCTCGAATTCCGCCTCGGTGAGTTTGCCGGGCTTGAGCAGGATTGCATCGGGAATACCCACCTTGCCCACGTCGTGCAGGGGCGCGGATTTAAAAAGCAGGTCGATGTTTTCATCCGCGAGTTCGGCGCGAAAGGCGGGATGCTCCCTCAGCTGTTCAGCCAAAACGCGGACATAATGCTGGGTGCGGAGAATGTGGGCTCCGGTCTCGTTGTCCCTGGTTTCAGCCAGCGAGGCGAGGGTCAGGATGGTAACGTCGCGGGTACGCGCCAGCTCTTCGGTACGTTCCCCGATGTGGGTCACCATTTCGTTGGTATACGCCGCGATGACCCCGAATTCATCGTTAGTGGCCACCGGCACGCGGGCCTCGTAATGCCCGCTGCTTACCAGATTCATGGCCCCGGTCTGATTGGCCAGAATGCGCTTGAGATTGCGGCCGTAGGAATGGATGATATTCAGGGTATGGGCCAGGGCAACCACGAACACGAAGAGGAATTCCTTAATAATCGCGGCGTGGGCGTCCTCGAAAGAAACGTCCCGACCGGTCGTGGCCAACCAGTCCAAGTCCTTGATTACCAGCAGGAAAAAGACCAGGATCAAGAGCAGGATAGAAACGGCGGCAACCAGCGTTACCTTGCGCACCATGGAAAAAGGCCGGTCGCCCAAGGCAAACCGGTCATGACCCGCCTCAACCAGGACTGCGACCCGCATTTCCTCGGCCAGGGCCAAATCCACGGCGGCAAAAAAACCAAGCCCCCAAATTCCCACCATTACCTTCAAGCCGCTTACCAGAGGAAAGCCGTGCGCGAAGCGATGGTAGAGCATCAACCCCAGGGCGGTTGCCGTAAAGAGCAAGAGTTCAAGCCAAAAGGCCCTGCCGACCCGGCGCTCCAGGGGCCGGGCCATGACCATACCGGTATGGAAAGCGGTACGCAGCAGGAATTGCAAGGCCACCGCCAGAACCACCGGCAGGATCACCTGCCAGGGTTGCAAGCTCTCAAGAAAGGGGCAGACCTGAATCCCGTAAACCGGAATGATGATCATGGTTCCGAGGTAATGCAAAACGGTTCGCATCCGATCCCCCCGCAGGTGACATCAAAACAGACGACATGAATAATCAAGAGAATAGCATACGATTATGGGGCAGGCAAGCGCGAGAGCCCATAATGACGGCCGGTTGCGCCAAGTGCGGGGCCTGCGCCACGGTCTGCCCGGTTTTCCTGACCACCGGCCGGGAAGAGCACACCGGTCGGGGCAAGCTCCACCTCCTGGCCCGGCTGGATCCGGCTACGGCTTCGGCGGTATACGCCGAGATTCTTTCCCGCTGCCTGTTGTGCGGAGCCTGCGAACGGGTGTGCAGCCGGGGAATCAAAATCAGGGATGAATTGACCGCAGCCCGCGCCCGGCTCAGCCGCCGGGCCGGGGAGCACCAACTGCTGCGGGCCGCCACCCGGCAAGCCTTGGCCCATCCCCAACTACTCAAACTCCTGGCCCGCTTCAGCGGCCTCCTGGAAATGCTGCCGCCGGCCAGCGGCCTTCGCCTCCGCCTGGGTCTGCCGCCGACGACTGCCGGGGAGCAGCGCGATTGCCTCCCTTGCCCCACAAGCAAACAACCGGCACCTGCCGCCGCGCCTTCAGCCCGGCACCTCGAAAACCCAAGCAGCGACACGAGCATCGCCTTTTTTCCCGGTTGTTATGCTGCTTACCTGGAAACCGGGATCGACGCCGCCATCCGCTCCCTGCTGGATAAGGCGGGGCTCCCCGCCCCCCGACCGCCCGTAAACTGGAACTGCTGCGGCCTGGCGGCCCACAGCGCCGGACAGCTCGACCAGGCCAAGGAACTGGCCCGGAAGAACATCACCGCCTTTGCCGTCACCAGCGGCCCGATCCTGGTCGCCTGCGCCTCCTGTACCGCCCATCTAAGCCACTATCCGGAACTGCTGGCCGACGACCCGGCCTGGCGCCAACCGGCCCAGGCATTCGCGGCCAGGCTCAGCGATTTTTCCGTCTTTCTGGAACATGCCCTGAGTACCGGCACCGCCGCCCTCGACTTTACCCCATCCAGCGGGAAACCGCAGCCGGTAACGTATCACGACCCCTGCCACCTCCGTTTCGATCTCAAACTCACCCAGGAACCGCGCCGCCTCCTGGCCCGCGCCCCGCTCCTCGAACCGCGGGAACTGCCCCACGGCCCCCAGTGCTGCGGCCACGGCGGCCTTTTTCATCTCGCCCACCCCGACCTGGCCGACCGCATCCTGAACCGCTTAACCACCGATTTTCAGGCCACCGAGGCCGAAACAGTCACCACCGGCTGCAGCGGCTGCCTCCTCCACTGGCAGCAGGCCCGTCTTACCGGCCAACACCAGGCCACGGTCATTCATATCGCCCAACTCCTTGACCTGCACGCAAAATCAAGATAACCTGGCAATTACTTAACTGACCGCAACAGGCGGCTCGCGCCAAATAACTTTCACCAGCCCAGGTCATGCACGACATCAAGGAAACCATCCGGGAGGTACTGCTGGCGGTGCTGCCGATCACCACCGTGGTGGTGATCCTCCAGCTCGCCCTCCTCCGCCTGCCGGGTGAGATTTTCCTCCAATTTTTAATCGGCCTGGGAATGGTTACCGTTGGCCTGATCCTCTTTCTGATCGGGGTTCAGGTGGGCCTGCTCCCCCTGGGAGAACTGATCGGGGCCGCCCTGCCTCGCACCGGCAAGGCCTGGCTGGTGGTCTTCTTCGGCTTTATCCTCGGTTTTGCCGCCACCGTTGCCGAACCCGACGTGCGGGTGCTGGCGATGCAGGTCGATCTGGTTTCAGCGAGTGACATCTCCCGCCATCTGCTGGTCAACACCGTGGCCCTGGGGGTGGGAATCTTTGTCGGGCTGGCAATGCTGCGAATCATCCTTGATGTCCCCATCACCTACCTGCTTATGGCCGGCTACGGCCTGGTTTTTCTCCTGGCCGCCTTTACCCCGGCCCATTACCTGCCGATCTCCTTTGACGCCGGCGGGGTGACCACCGGCCCGATGACCGTGCCCTTCATCCTTGCCCTGGGGGTGGGGGTGGCCTCGGTGCTGCGCGGCAAGACCGCCTCCACCGACGGCTTCGGCCTGGTGGCCCTGGCCTCCATCGGGCCGATCCTGGCGGTGATGCTGTTGGGGATAGTTTACCGATGAACCTCAGAATCTTCAGCGGCTTTGGCGAAATCCTGCTCGAGGTGGCCCTCGCCCTCGCTCCCCTGCTCCTCTTTTTCTTTTTCTTTCAGGCGATCTTCCTCCGCCTGCCCGGCGCCAAGGTGCTGGAAATCCTCAAAGGAATGGCCCTCACCTTTGTCGGCCTGGCTCTTTTTCTCCAAGGGGTGCAGGTAGGTTTTTTCCCGGCCGGCGAGGCCCTGGGCCGGGCCTTGGGGGCCATGTCCCATCCCTGGCTGCTGATCCCGATCGGCTTTGTCCTCGGCTTTGTCGCCACCTTTGCCGAACCGGCGGTGCGGATTCTCAATCTGGAAGTGGAAAAGGTGTCGAGCGGCTACATCCCCAGCCAAGTCATGCTCTACACCCTTTCCCTGGGAGTGGCGGTGGCCCTCGCCCTGGCCATGACCCGGCTGCTGCTGGGCATTCCCCTGGCCTGGTTTATTGTGCCCGGCTATCTCGCGGCCCTGCTCCTGATCCGCTTCTCGAGCCGCACCTTCACCGCCATTGCCTTTGATTCCGGCGGGGTGGCCACCGGCCCGATGACCGTCACCTTCATCATGGCCATCGCCCTGGGGGCGGCCTCGGTGCTGGAAGGGCGCGATCCCCTCCTGGACGGCTTCGGAATGATCGCCCTGGTGGCCCTGGCTCCCATCCTGTCGGTGCTGATCCTGGGCCTGCTCTACGCCCGTAGCGAGAAAAAAGGAAATTCGCGATGAGCCCGCATCAACTGGTAATCACCATTGTCCGCAAAGGCCGGGCTCGCAAGGTGGTGGAGGCGGCCAAGGCGGCCGGAGCCGAGGGCGGCACCACCATTCCGGGCCGGGGCACCGGCCGCCGGCCCAGTAATTTCCTGGGCCTTACGGTGGAGCCGGAAAAGGAGGTGATCTTCACCCTGATTCCGGCGAATCTGGTCCAGCCGGTGCTGGCGGCAGTGGCCAGGGCCGGCGAGTTTGACAAAA
>DIKC01000148.1 GCA_002421565.1 Desulfobulbaceae bacterium UBA5628
AGGCGCGGCCGCACGATCTATGCCGCAGTTTATTTTTGCATAGGGGGAGCCCTCTCATTTTGGGCGAGGTGACGAAATGGCTGATGCAGGGACGGCTGAAGCGCCTGATTTCCCGGCAGAAACTCGTGATCTGGTCTATGTCCGGAAGGCCATCTGCGAAGGCAAAATTGGCTGGGCCGTCTTCGATCACGACGGTGAAGCGATTCATCATCATGAGTTCCGCTCGACGGCGTTCTTTTTCGCCTCGGAGAACGGGTTCAAGGTCGTGATGAGGCAGTGAAATACGAGGGAGGAGAGCCGCGAGCCTCCGCTGTGGCGATGGGCCCGGCGAAAACAGCGGCATGAAATCCCAGAGGGGGCCCAAGGACACGCCGGATAGAGCCCGGTAGCTGCCGTGATGACAGCTGAATAGGTCTAGGCCCCCGCCCTCCCAGAGCCGATCGCCGGTGAGATCACGTAGCCGGAAAGAAGGGATGCAGGATAGGCCGACTGCAGCCCGAGGCACAAAGGACCACCCAAGCCCGCTGTAAGCTCTCGGGGCGAAACGAGAGGCGGAGGCCTGCAAGCCCCATAGCGAATTCGCCGGAAACGGCAACGAGAATGCGAGGTTCCCGCGTGGCGTCGGGATCAAATCGGGGCGCCCGAAAATACCTAGCCTCGCAGACCAATTCGCCGAAAGGCAAAACAGATCGGGAAGTAGGCAATACCAGCCCGCAAGCGTCAGGAACGCGTAACAATAACCCTGCGGATACTGGCAAAGGAGTAACCACTCTCCTCGCTTCCCGACATCATGCGCTTAGGCGCAAGGGCGGATGCGGTTAACAGGGCATTGCCCGTGAAATCTTCGATGAAGGTTGCCGCAGCCAACCTCTTTACGACGCACAGACAAGGCCAGCGCCGGCAATGCGGATGACGGTAGACCGTTGACACAAGCAAGACCCGTCATACCCCGCCAGCTTCGGCCGGCGGTACCGGCCACAAAAAGGAGAAGACGCATGAGCGTACAGGCGATGTTCTATGTGAAGGAGATCAATCATCGGGCCACCAATCAGCCCGATGCGGTCAACGTCGAGATCAAGATGGCTGCCGCCTTCGGCTCCTACCTCAACGGTTTGCCGGAAGGTAACGGTGACTGGTCGAAGTGGACGCCCTCTGGCGAACTTTCGATGACGGTCACCAACCCGGCCGCGATCGAGCAGTTCGAGATCGGCGGCGTCTACAAGATGACCTTCGAGAAGGCGGCCTAACCGCCGCATCAGTTCAAGACCACCCCGAAACTTGGAACGAGGGGTGGCTGCTTCCGGGAGCACAGACCGGATAGGAGTAGGCAAGCCTCCAAGGGCGAAACCAGGTGCGGCCTACCTGAGCATCAGCCAGCCTGGGGCAAATTTGCGCGTTGAAGCGATTGCAGAGCGGCGCTCGCAACTGCGCAACCAAGCCCGCCTCCGAGATGGGGGCGGGCCTTACTTTTTCTGGGATGCAGGTCTCGCGGCCGTTGCAACTCTCGCTGGAACCAGCAAATCTGCCGACCTCAACACATGGAGGGACAAGCAGTGCGTTTCTGGATTTTGTTTGTTGCAGGCCTCGTAGCCGCTTCGCCGGCTGCTGCTGGCATGTCGGCCAGCTTTGAGTGGGGTCCGACGAAGAAGTGTTTCGACACGAATTCTCCGCCGTTCAAGGTGTCAGGTGTTCCTAAAGGTACGGTGAAGCTTGGCTTCAAGATGACCGATCTCGACGCTCCGCAATACCGGCACGGCGGCGGGAAGGTTGAGTTCACGGGCAAGAGCCAGATCCCTTACGGGGCGTTCCGCTACAAGGGGCCGTGCCCCCCAACCAGGCACAAGTATAGGTTCACCATCACGGCCCTGGACGCAAAGGGCAAAGAGATCGGGAAGGCGACCGCGACAAGGTCATTCCCGTAACCCAGCCAAGCTGGGTATCAACGGCAAAATCAACGGGCCTCACCGGGAAACTGGTGGGGCCCTTCACGTTCAGAAAGGGGAAGAAAATGAAAATCATCCGATACGCTTTGCTCTGCATGGCGGCGCTTGGTGCGGCCGCTATGCTGAGTTTCCCGGCATCTGCATCCATCCCCGTGGATCATGGTGCCTTCACCGCTCCGCTCGCCGCTCCGGCGGCCTCCGCCGCCATCTATGACCGCCAGGCGGTCGAGGCGGTGACCAATTGTAAGCTCCGGTCCGAGCAGAGGATTACCGCCCAGCGGCCCGTCCAGGATCTGGCCTACCTGCCTATCCCGGTCGGCATGAAGGCGCCCGCTTCCTTCCTCGAGACCCGATGGCGATGCTGATCAGCATCTCATGAACCACTGAAAAGGCCGCGGGGCCGGAATATGGCCCCCGGCTTCCTCCTGAGGCGCGGGTTTGCACCAAATAGGTTGCAAATGCCGCTCAAAAGTGCCCGAAAATGCCGGGCCGATACCAACAAGAGGTTGAGTAGCGGTGAAAATCAAGGTCGAGGTCCATCAAGCGAAGGGCTTCGAGACCTTTCTCCGCTCATTCGGCGCAGAAATTCGGCCGGCTGCAGCCTTGGGGCTCAATGAACACGCCCAAGAGCAGCGCCGGCAGTCAGTCGTCCGGATCTCGGAATACACCGGGGTGCC
>DIKC01000116.1 GCA_002421565.1 Desulfobulbaceae bacterium UBA5628
CAGTTCCCGCCGCAGGCCGGCCGCGCGCCGATCCACTTTTTTCTTGATGACGCCTTCACCGAAGAGACCGAGGCGCGGATTCGGGCGGTGAGGGGTCGCTTCCAGGTGGTGCTGAGCGACATGGCGCCGCGCACCAGCGGTAACCGCTGGACCGACCAGCAGCTTTCCCTGCGGCTGGCGCACCGGGTGGTGGAACTGGCCCGGAAGCTGCTGGCCCNNGCAACAAATGGGCGGATCAGCAGCAGTCTCTGGCCCTGTCCCGGATGGTTCTCGAAGTGGCCGGGGAGCTGCTGAAGGAGAGCGGCAACTTTTACTGCAAGGTCTTTGAGGGCGAGGATTTCAAGGAGCTGGTCGAGGAGGTCCGTCCGCTGTTCGGACAGGTCAAGGTCGTCAAGCCCAAGAGTTCGCGGAACGAAAGCCGGGAGGTTTTCCTGCTGGGCTTGGGGTTTAAGGGCAATGCCGAATGAGCCATGGCGGGAGTGCCACCGGGGTTCGTTTCTACCATTCATTATAAAAAAATAGTTTCTGGGGTCAGCATATGGCAGGACATTCCAAGTGGGCCAATATCAAGCGCCGCAAGGGCGCGGTGGACGCCAAGCGCGGCCAGATGTTCACCAAACTCATCAAGGAGATCATGGTGGCGGCCAGGCTGGGCGGCGGCGACATCAACGGCAACCCGCGGCTCCGCTCGGCAGTGCTGGCGGCCAAGGCCGTGAACATGCCCAAGGAGAACATCGAGCGCGCCATCAAGAAGGGCACCGGCGACCTCGACGGCGTCACCTACGAGGAAATCACCTATGAGGGTTACGGCCCCGGCGGCGTGGCGGTAATGGTCGAGTGCATGACCGACAACCGGGTGCGGACGGTGGCCGATGTCCGCCACGCCTTCAGCAAGTCCGGCGGCAACCTCGGCGAATCCAACTGCGTCTCCTGGATGTTCGATCGCAAGGGCCAGATCACCATCGAGCAGAGCGCGATCAGCGAGGATGATCTGATGGATTTGGCCCTGGAAGCCGGGGCCGAGGACGTGGTCAGCGAGGAAAACACCTTCCAGGTGCACTGCGCCCCGGACGATTTCGACCAGGTCAGCGAGGCCTTGCGGGAAAAGGGGCTGCCGCTGGTGGAAGCGGCGATCACCATGATTCCCAAGAACGTAGTGGCGGTGAATGACGAGAAGACCGCCCGCCAGTTGCTGCGGCTGCTGGAAACCCTGGAGGACAACGACGATGTCCAGCAGGTCCACGCCAACTTCGATATCCCCGATGAAATCATGGAGGCGATCTCCTGAGCCGGATTGTACGGATTCTGGGGATTGACCCCGGCTCCCGGATTACCGGCTACGGGGTCATCGAGCAGGAGGGCAGCCGGTTGCGCTTTGTGGCCTGCGGGGTGATCCGGGCCGACCATCACCGGGAGATCCCGCCCCGGCTGTTGGAAATTCATCAGGGGTTGTGCGAGGTGATCGCCCAGCACCGGCCGGAACGGGCGGCGGTGGAGGATATTTTCACCGCGGTCAATCCCCGTTCCGCCCTTAAACTGGGCCATGCCCGGGGGGTTGCGATTCTGGCCGCCATGCAACATGGTCTGCCGGTGGCCGAGTACACCCCCCGGGTGGTAAAACAGGCGGTGGCCGGTTACGGCCAGGCCTCCAAGGAGCAGGTTCAGCAGATGGTGCGGGCGCTGCTTAATTTGGCGGCCACTCCCTCCCAGGACGCGGCCGACGCCCTGGCCGTGGCAATCTGCGGTGCTAATCATCTGTAAAAAAACTCCGCTGCTTTCCCCCTTTTTTATCGGTTGCTTTTCGGGTATGCTGGCCGTTAAACGGCTTTATCCTTAAAGGAACTCTTATCGCATGATCGCATCGCTTACGGGACAACTGGCCCACCGGGCGGCCGACAGCCTGATCGTCAACGTGGGCGGGGTGGGCTATGAGGTTTTTTTCCCGGCCTCCCGCCATGAGCGGCTGCCGGAGTTGGGGGGAGAGCTTTTTCTTCATATCCAGACCGTGGTGCGCGAGGATTCTTTTTCCCTGTACGGCTTTCTCGATCCGGCGGAAAAGCGGATTTTTTTGCTCCTGCTCGGGGTTTCCGGGGTGGGGCCGCGGGTGGCGATGAATATCCTGGCCGGGGCCGAGCCTGCCGCTTTGGGCCGGGCGATCATCACCGAAGACGTGCTCTGGCTGAAAAAACTGCCGGGGGTGGGCAAGAAAACCGCTGAACGGCTCTGTCTGGAATTGAAGGACAAGCTGGAATTTTTTCCGGTTTCAGCCGGGGCGGCCACGGTCGTCGGGCTTCCGGCCGCATCGGCCCGGGAGTTTGCCGATCAGCCTTCCCGGGATGCCCTCTCCGCCTTGGTTAATCTCGGTTATCCGCCGGTGCGCGCCCGCGAGGCCTTGGAACGGGTGCGGCAGGAGGCCGGCGACGAGGCTTATGCCGCCCTGGCGCTTGCTGAACTGCTCCGCCTGGCCCTGAGGTCGCTGGCATGAACCAGGAAGAACGTCTGGTCAGCCCGGTCGCCGCCCCGGACGATCTCTTTGACAGCGATCTTCGGCCCCGCTTCTTGAGCCAGTATGTCGGCCAGGAACACCTGAAAAACAACGTGGAAATCGCCATCGCCGCCGCCAAGGGGCGGGGCGAGCCTCTGGATCATGTCCTCTTTCACGGTTATCCCGGCCTCGGCAAGACCACCCTCGCCCATGTTCTGGCCAATGAAATGGGGGCCAGCATCAAGGTGACCTCCGGGCCGGTGATCGAACGGGCCGGCGATCTTGCCGCCATCCTCACCAGCCTCCAGGAAGGCGATCTTCTCTTTATCGACGAAATTCACCGGCTCAACCACGTGGTGGAGGAAATCCTTTATCCGGCGATGGAGGATTTTGAACTGGATTTGATGATCGGGCAGGGGCCGGGGGCGCGCAGCGTCAAGATGGCCTTGCCCCGCTTCACCCTGGTGGGGGCCACCACCCGCACCGGCCTTCTGACTCCGCCCTTGCGGGATCGCTTCGGGCTGGCCCTGCGGCTTAATTTTTACACCCCCGCCGAACTGGTGGAGATCGTCAAGCGTTCGGCCGGGATTCTCGGGGTGCCCATCGACGAGGCCGGGGCGGCCGAGGTCGGCCGCCGTTCCCGGGGCACTCCCCGGATCGCCAACCGCTTGCTGCGGCGGCTGCGGGATTTCGCCCAGGTCAAGGCCGAGGGGAGGATCACCGCCACGGTTGCCGACGCCGCCTTGGCCATGCTGGGGGTCGATCATCTCGGTTTTGATGAAATGGATCGGCGGATCATGCTCTCCCTGATCGACAAGTTCCAGGGCGGGCCGGTGGGGCTGGAAACCCTGGCGGCGGTGGTCTGCGAGGAAAAGAATAGCCTGGAAGATGTTTACGAACCCTACCTGCTCCAGGCCGGTTTTCTGGTCCGCACCCCCCGGGGAAGAATGGCGGCCCCGGCGGCCTACGAGCATTTCGGCCGGGTGATGCCGCGCAATCGCCAATGCGAGTTGCCGCTCTGAGTGCGGCCGGCGTATAGTTGGCAAAGGAGAGGAAAGTGGCGCGAAAAAATATCGGCGATCTGACCCGCAAGAAGGCGGCCGGCGAAAAAATTACCATGCTCACCGCCCATGACGCCGCCTTTGGGGCAATGATCGATCAGGCCGGGGTGGACGCAGTGCTGGTGGGGGATTCCCTCGGCATGGTGGCCTTGGGCTACGACTCCACGGTGCCGGTGACCATGGCCGAGATGCTCCATCACGCCAAAGCGGTGCGGCGGGGGGTAAAAGAGGCGTTGCTGATCGGCGACATGCCCTTTCTTTCCTATCAGGTGGAGGCGCGGCAGGCGATTTATAATGCTGGCCGCTTTATGAAGGAAGCGGGCTGCGATGCGGTCAAGATGGAGGGCGGCGGCGAGATTGGCGAGACCGTGGCGGCGGTGGTGCGGGCCGGAATTCCGGTGATGGGCCACATCGGCCTCACCCCCCAGACCGCGGCCCAGAGCGGCGGTTTCAAGGTGCGGGGCCGGGAGGCGGCGGCGGCGGAAAAACTGCGCCATGAGGCCGGGGAACTGGCGGCGGCCGGAATTTTCGCCCTGGTCCTGGAGTGTATTCCCAGCGAACTGGCGGGCGAGATCAGCCGCTCCTTGGCTATCCCCACCATCGGGATCGGGGCCGGCCCCCTTTGCGACGGGCAGGTGCTGGTAACCCCCGATCTGCTGGGACTGTTCGAGCGCTTCCGGCCCCGTTTCGTCAAACAGTATGCCGATCTGGCCCCCCAGGTCAGAAGCGCCCTGGCCGCCTTCCGGGCCGAGGTGGAGACGGGAATTTTCCCGGATGCGGCCCATTCTTTTAGTTCCGAGGTTGAAGGAAAAGCGCGGACGGCCGATAAGTAAGCCAGTGCCGCAGGGCGAACCGTCAACCAGGGTGAAGGGAAGAGAAAGCTTATGGATATTGCAACTTTAGTCGGGTTGATTGCCGGCAGTGTTATTTTGCTGGCCGCGATCATTCTTGGCGGTTCGGCCGGAATTTTCGTCAATATTCCCTCGGTCCTGATCGTCATCGGCGGCGCTTCCGCCACCGCCTTTATCCGGGCCGGAATGAGCGAGGTGATCAACTCGATGAAGGTGGCGATGAACGCCTTTACCATCAAGTTGAGCAATCCCCAGGAGATTATTCAGGAGATCGTCAATCTTGCCAATATCGCCCGTAAAAACGGGCTGATCGTCCTGGAGCAGCAGCCGATCAATGATCCCTTTTTGAAAAAGGCGATCATGTACTGCGTGGACGGACATGAGGCGGAGTTCATCCAGGAGGTGCTGAGAAAAGAGGTGGAGTTGACCATCGAGCGTCATGAGGTGGGCCAGAGTGTTTTTAAGGGCATGGGCGATGCCGCCCCCGCCTTCGGAATGATCGGCACCTTGGTGGGGCTGGTCCAGATGCTGGCCTCCATGGATGATCCCTCCTCCATCGGCCCAGCCATGGCGGTGGCCTTGTTGACCACCCTCTACGGGGCGGTTATGGCTAACCTGATTTTCATCCCTATGGCCGACAAGCTCGCCCTGCGCAGCCAGGAGGAGGAGCGCAACCGGCTACTGATCATCGAAGGGGTGCTGGGGATATTGAAGGGCCTTAACCCGCGGGTGATGGAAGAGTTCCTGGAGACCTTCCTCGCTCCCAAGGCCCGTAAAACGGGGAAAAGATAGGACGGGCTGATGGCCAAGAAGAAAAAAGCTCCGGCCGGGGCTCCGGCCTGGATGTGCACCTTTGCCGACATGATGTCGCTGTTGCTATGCTTTTTCGTTTTGATCCTTTCCTTTGCTACCCTTGACGAACCGAGTTTCCGTAAGGTCACCGGCTCGATCAAAGACGCCTTGGGGGCGCGCAAAAAGAGTATGATGCAGGAGATGCCCCAGGCCATCCGGATGATCTCGCCGGAATTTGAAACGATACCCTTCCATGTCAAGGAAGAGTTCGAGGCCCTTTTTCAAAAGGATATCGAAAGCGGCCTGGTGACCGTGGAAGAGGACAGCAAGGGTGAGATTACCTTGCGGATCAAGGACTCACTGGTTTTTGATTTCGGCAGCGCCCAGATCAAGGATGACTTCAAACCGTTTTTGGATAAGCTCGGCAAGATCGCCAAGGATTCCGATGCCACCCTGGAGGTGGGCGGCCACACCGATAATGTCCGGGTGCGGCCGGGGGCGCCCTTTAAGTCCAACTGGGGGCTGTCGGCGGCCCGGGCGGTGGAGGTGCTGGAGTATATGGCGGCCGGTCATGATCTGCCGTCCCATCGCCTGGCGATCGGCGCCTATGCCGACGGCCGACCGGTGGCGGTGAACGATACCGCCGAGGGGCGATCCGCCAACCGGCGGGTGGAGTTCAAGGTCAAACCGGGGGAAGGCGGCAAGGTTTTTGAAGGTTTCCAGGGTCTGATCGAATTAAAGCAGCCAGAATCCCCGATCCCGGCGCGTTAGGCGGCGGCAGGGGGCGGGCGAGGGATTTGGGGGGTGAGTTATGGCGGATGGCGAGGGCAGGAATCGGCGGACAGCGGTGCGGGCCACGGATCGGGTGATGCTCGCTTACAAAAAGATCAGCCCGGAAAAATTCGCGGTGGTGCAGGAGGATTTTCAGGAAGGCATTTCCATCTATAACCAGGAGGGTTTGAGCGACCTCCAGATGCATATCGGCGCCCAGAGCGCCCTCGACCGCCTGCGGACCCGCGACCCTGATCTGGCCGATTTTCTTAAATACCTGGACAACAAGGTCAGCATGATCCAGCGGCGGGTCAAGGGCGAAAAGTCCATTCTGGATGCCCTCAAGATGCAGAAGGTCAATCTCAGCGCCGCCGGCATCGCCTTTTATTCCTTTGATGAGTTTCAGTTGGGCGATCTCCTGGAGGTCCATCTCGCCCTGCTGCCGACTTATACCTACATGTTTTTTTTCGTCAAGATTACCCATTGCGACCGGGAGGGCGAGCACCAGGGGCGGCCCATTTTCCGGCTCGGCACCGAGTTTGCCCTGATGATGGACGAGGATCGGGAAAAGATCGTGCAGCACAATTTCAAGCAGCAGAGCCTGGCGTTGCGTACCCGCCGTCAGGATGAATAGGACAGGGGAAGGAACGGCCAATGCGGATGATTGAAAACGAAGCGGTGGTCGCGGCGGTGCGGGAACTGGCGATGCGGGCGGCCCGCGATCTCGAGCCGGACATCCTCGACGCCCTGGTGGCGGCCCGGGACCGCGAGACCTCGCCCCTGGCCAAAAATGTCCTGGAACTGCTCCTGCTCAACAGCGATATTGCCAGCCGGGAAAAGCTCCCCATTTGTCAGGATACCGGAGTGGCGGTGGTCTTTGCCGAACTGGGGCGGGAAGCGGTGGTGCGGGGCGATCTCGAGGCGGCGATCCAGGAAGGGGTGCGGCGCGGCTACCGGGACGGCTATCTCCGCAATTCGGTCTGCGATCCCCTGACCCGGATCAACACCAACGATAATACCCCGGCGGTGATCCATCTGGAATTGGTGGCCGGGGAGCAACTGACCTTGCGGCTGCTACCCAAGGGGTGCGGCAGCGAAAACATGAGCGGCCTGGCGATGCTGCCCCCTTCGGCCGGGAAAGCGGGGATGGTGCGCTATGTGGTCGATCTGGTGTTGCGGGCCGCTTCCAATCCCTGCCCGCCGGTGATCGTGGGGGTGGGGCTGGGCGGGACCATGGAAAAGGCGGCCATGCTCTCCAAAAAAGCCCTTTGCCGGCCGGTGGGCGAACCCCATCCCCGGGCGGACGCGGCCCAACTGGAAGGGGAGATACTGGCCGCGATCAACCAACAGGGCGGCGGCGTCCACGGTTTCGGCGGCTGCAACACTGCCCTGGCCGTTCATCTGGAATTGTTCCCCTGCCATATCGCCGGCTTGCCGGTGGCGGTGAATATCCAGTGTCATGCCCATCGCCATCAGGAAGTGGTGATCTGATGTCTTTTGCCCGTTATCAACCGGATTTTTTGCAGAATTTACGGCGTTTGCAACTGCCGCTGGCCGCCGCCGAGGTGGCGGAATTGAAGGCCGGCGATCTGGTCAGCCTGAACGGGCCGCTTTATACCGGCCGGGATCAGACCCATCGCCGCCTTTGCGCCCTGCTGGAGGCCGGGGAACCCCTGCCGGTGGATCTGGCCGGACAACTGCTCTATTACGTGGGGCCGACTCCGGCCCCGCCCGGCCGGGTGATCGGGGCGGCCGGGCCCACCACCAGCTACCGGATGGATGCCTACACCCCCCAACTGCTGGCCCTGGGCTTGCGGGCCAGCATGGGCAAGGGGCCGCGTTCGCCCGAGGTGCGACAGGCGATGCTCAAGGCGGGGGCGGTTTATTTTGCCGCCATCGGCGGGGCCGGGGCGCTGCTCTCTCGTTGCATCAAAAAAAGCGAGCTGGTGGCCTTTGCCGATGCCGGCCCGGAGGCGATGTTTCGCTTTGAGGTGGAGGACTTTCCGGCGGTGGTGATAAACGATCTGGCCGGTCGTGATTTTTACGAACTGACCAAAAAGTAGACGCGCTTTATTGCTTGAGGCCGCCGAACACCTTGAGGCCCTTGAGCAGCATCAGAGCGGTCTGTAACTGCCGATCCTCGGCGTCCTCTTCCGGAATGGCGGTGGGGGCGCTCTCTTCCTGACGTTCCTCAATTTTTCCCGGTTTTTCCGTCCCCTTAGCCGGTTCCTTCTGCTCAATGGTTTCCTGGCCGTTGGGAATATGGTGCTTGAGGTCTTTTTCCCGGATCACCGGCCGTTTGGCGGTCGGGGTGCCGTTTGCTTCGCTGACTATTTCAGGGTTGCGTACCACCACGTCCGGCTCTATCCCCTTGGCCTGGATCGATTTGCCGCTGGGGGTGTAGTAGCGGGCGGTGGTCAACCGCAGGCCGGCTCCGTCGTTCATCGGGATGATAGTCTGTACCGAGCCCTTGCCAAAGGTCTGCACCCCGAGGATCAGGGCCCGCTTGTGATCCTGGAGGGCTCCGGCCACGATTTCCGAGGCGCTGGCGCTTCCTTCGTTGACCAGCACCACGATCGGGAAGGCATGGCTCTCGCCGTTTTTCTCCGCCTCGAAGAGCATGTTCTGGTCCTTGAGCCGGCCTTTGGTGGAGACGATTACGCCTTTGTCCAGGAAAACATCGGCCATCTGTACCGCTTGGTCCAGGAGGCCGCCGGGGTTGTTGCGGAGATCGAGCACCAGCCCCTGGATTTTTCCCTCTTTCGCCAGTTCGCTCAAAGCGCTCTTGAAATCGCGGGTGGTCTTGGCCTGGAAGTTGCTGATCCGGATGTAGGCGTAGCCCGGCTCCAGCAGCCGCGACTTGACGCTGTGAATCGGGATCACGTCGCGGATGATGGCGATATCTTTCATCTCCACCCAGCCTTCCCGGTGGATGGAGACGGTCACTTCCGAGCCCTTGGGGCCGCGCAGCCTTTTCACCGCTTCGATCAGGGAGATATCCTTGGTCGATTCGCCGTTGATCCGAAGGATTTTATCGCCGGCCTTAAGCCCCTTTTGAAAGGCCGGGGTGCCCTCGATGGGTGATACCACGGTCAGCACTCCGTCCCGGATGGTGATTTCAATGCCGATGCCGGTGAAGCTGCCCTTGGTTTCGACCTGTAATTCCTTGTAATCCTCCGGCTTCATGAACGAGGAGTGGGGGTCGAGGGTGGCGAGCATCCCCCGGATGGCGCCGTCCATGATCTCTTCGATCTTGACCTCTTCCACGTAGTTTTCCTGCACCAGGTGGAGGACGTTGGCAAAGGTTTCCAGTTGTTTGTAGGTTTCTTCCGGTTTGGCCGCCACCCCGGTCAGGGGTTGCCAGATAGCCAGGGCCAGAAAGAAGGCGCCGCCCAGCAGGGGCAGGGCCAGTTTGGTGAGCAGGGATTTTTTTGCTTGCATGATGACGGTATCCAGGGACGGTTATTATTTTATAATGATAAATTATCGCTATCCTAGCACGGCGGCGGCCAGATCGCTACTACTGATTACTACGGGGCGCCGATCTTCAGTCCGGCGTTGTTGATCCAGCGCAAGGGGTCTTCCGGTTGGGTGCCCCGGCGGATTTCAAAGTGGAGGCCCTCGCCGAGCAGACCGGGCTGGTCGCTCATCAGGCCGATGGTCTCGCCCTGCCGCACCTTGTCGCCCTCTTTCTTGAACAGTTCGGCCAGGCGGGATACCAGGCTGTAATACTGGCCGCCGTGGTCGATGATCAGGAGATTGCCGTAGCCGCGCATGGCCCCGGCATAGACCACGGCGCCGTGGTAGATGGCGCGCACCTCCGCCCCTGGTTCGGTTTTGATGTCGATGCCGTTCGAGACGGCGGCGACCCCGAACTGGTTGTGGCGGCTCTTGCCGAAGCGGGCGGTAACGGCGCCGGGGGCCGGCGGCGGCAGCAGGCCCTGGTGGGCGGCAAAGGTGTCCGGGGCGCCGGGTTTGCGTTTTTTGGGCAGGGAGGAAGGGACGGCCGGGGTTGATTCCGGCTTGAATTTGCCGATGGCGGCGGTCAACTCCTTGGCTGCCTGCTCGATTTCCTTGAGGGCCTGCAGGTAAAGGGCCTTCTCGGTCTTGACCCGCCGCAGCAGTTCGTTTCTCTCCTGGCGGGTTCGGGTCAGTTCCGCTTCCTGTTCTGCCACCGTCCGCATCGCTTCGAGCAGGCGCTCTTTTTCCGCGGCCAGCCGTTGTTCCGCCGCCCGCAGATGGGCGACCTTGGCCCGGTATTGACGGGTGCTTTCCTGGTCATGGCTAAGCACGGCCGCGAAATTTTCCTGGAAAGAGAGTAGTTCCGGCAGGGTTTCCGCCGCAAAGACGATGTTGAGCACTCCCATCGGCCCCGTTCGGGCATAGGCGGCCAGCCGTTTTTCAATATGGGGCCGGGCCGCTTCCCGATCCGCCTCGGCCGCCTCCATCTCCATCTGTTGTTCCGCCAGCCGTTCTTCCTGGGCGCTCAATTCCCGGCGCAGGTCAGCCAGTTTTTGCCGTTCTTCCCGCACCTGTTTTTCCAGCCGGGACAGTTCATTCAGGAGATTTTTTTCCTGCCGACGGGTGGCCTCCACCCGGCTGCGCTGTTCCTTCACCCCTTGTTGCAGCCGTTGCAGTTTTTGCTGGGAATCCTGGGCCACCGGTTCGGCCGCGAGCAAAGGAGACGCGGCCAGAACCAGGAAGATGGTCAGGACAAGCAGGGACCGACCCATGTTCAAATCCGCAGGAATTTTCTGACCGCCACCAGGCTGCTGCCGGCGCAAAGCAGGGCGCAGGCGGCAATAAGCAGGCCGATCAGGGGGAGCGGGAGAAACTCGAGGGAAAAGAGACCCAGCATGCCGGGGCCACCGAAGCGGGTGGTGATCCACTCAAAGAGAAAAAAGAGGGCGGCGCAGCCCAGGCCGGAGCCGAACACCCCCTGGAAAAGGCCCTCCATCAGGAAGGGGGTGCGGATATAGGCATTGCTCGCCCCCAATAGCCGGAGGACTTCCAGTTCCTCCCGGCGGGCGCTGACCGTCAGCCGGATGGTGTAGGAGACGATAAATACCATGCTCAGCACCAGCAGGGCGGCGCTGACCAGGACGATGATTTGCAATAAACGGGTGAAGGCTCCGAAGCGTTGCAGCCATTCCCGGCCGTACTGAACCTTGGTCGCCCCCGGCAGGGTGGCGAGATAACCGGCCAGTTGTTCGACGGCGGCCAGATCGCTCATGGTCCGGCGGGGAAAGACCTCGATCGCCGGGGGGAGGAAGTCGGCCCCAAGATCATCCAGCACGTCCCGTTCGTCCCCCAGTTGGGCGGCCAGCCGGTTGAAGGCCTGGTCGCGGGAGATGAAGAGTACCCGCTCCACCTCCCCGAATTCCCTGATTCGCTGCTCGATCCGGGCTTGCAGTTCCGGGGCGAGTTCATCCTCCAGATAGACGGTCAGCCGGATATCGTTGGTCAGCCGCTGGCCGGCTGCCAGCATATTGAGATGGATCAGGAGGAAAAAGGCAAAGAGGAGGACGGAGAAGATTACGGTGATCAGGGTCATCACCTGGGTGGCCCAGGTGCGTCCCAGGTTGCGGCCGGTCTGCTGGAGGATGGCGGCGATTCTGGTCATACCGTTTCCTCCCGAAAGGCTTGGGCTTGGGCCGTGTTTGCGGTCAGTTCGCTCAACTCGCCCTGGGCGAGCTTGAGAACCCGGTGGTCGGAATGGCGGTAAAGGGAGGCGTCATGGGTGGCCACGATCACGGCGCTGCCGGCGGCGGCCAGGTTTTTGAAAAGCTCGACCACCAGGCCGGCGGCGCCCTCATCCAGGTTGCCGGTGGGTTCGTCGGCCAGTAGCAGGGAGGGGGAGTTGGCCGCCGCCCGGGCCAGGGCGACCCGTTGCTGTTCCCCCCGGGAGAGATTTTCCACCTTTTGATCGCTTTTGTCAGCGATTCCCAATCCCTCCAGCAGTTCCCGCACCCGTTGCCGGATCAGGCGTCTTTTCTGATAGGCGACCTCAAGGGGCATGGCCACGTTCTGAAAGGCGGTGAGCCGGGGCAAAAGGCGAAAATCCTGATAGGCGACGCCGATTTTTTGACGCAGTCGCTGCATTTCTCCCGCCCGCAAACGGGAAAGATCCCGGCCGGCCACTACCACCATCCCCTTGCTCGGGGTCTCCAAATTGCAGATCATTTTCAGCATGGTGGTCTTGCCCGCCCCGCTATGGCCGGTGAGATAGACGATTTCACCCGGTTGGACGGCGAGGGAGATATCCTTGAGGGCGGTCACGTCCGGCGGATAGATTTTGCTCAGGCGGATGCATTCGACCAGGGCCGAGGATGGGGGGGTGTCTGACATGGCTGGCGGCTGCTTTTCTAATGGTTAATGGCGAAAAAATATAACCGCAAAATACTGCAACTGAAAAAAAATTGACACTCTTTTCACGGTTATTGTATACACCTATGAACATAACTTCTGAAATTTATTAAAAGAAAAGTCAAGAGCCGAATGAAATCCATGCCTGCGAAAAAGCCAGCGACTACGGAAAACCCCGAAGAAGCAACGGGATGCGAGGCGATTGTCGGCGACAGTGCCCGGATTCGTAAGGTTTTCACCCTGATCCGCAAAGTGGCCGATGCCGACACCACGGTTCTGATCCGGGGAGAATCCGGTACCGGCAAGGAGCTGGTGGCCCAGGCCCTTCACCGGGCCGGCAACCGCCGCAACGGGCCTTTTGTGGCGGTCAATTGCGGCGCCATTCCAGGGGAATTGCTGGAGAGCGAACTGTTCGGCCACGAGCGGGGCGCCTTCACCCACGCGGTGCGCACCCGTCAGGGCCGTTTCGAGCTGGCCGACGGCGGCACCGTCTTTCTTGATGAAATCGCGGAAATGAGCCCCATGCTTCAAGTCAAGCTGTTGCGGGTGCTCCAGGAGAAAAAATTCGAACGGATCGGCGGCACCCGTACCATCGAGTCCGATTTCCGGGTGGTGGCCGCCACCAACCGCGATCTGGAAGATGCGGTGCGGGAAGGGCGCTTCCGGGAGGATCTTTACTACCGGCTCAACGTCATTCCNNGCGGGAGCGGCCCGAGGATATCCCCCTGCTGGTCAAGCATTTTGTCGGCCGGTTCAATCGTAACCGGCAGAAACAGATCAGCGAGGTCAACGGCCGGGTCATGGAGCATCTGCTCGCCTATTCCTGGCCGGGCAACGTCCGGGAGCTGGAGAACACGGTGGAGCGGATGGTGATTCTCGCCTCCGGCCGGGAGCTGACCCTGGAGGATTTGCCGGAACGCTTGCTG
>DIKC01000057.1 GCA_002421565.1 Desulfobulbaceae bacterium UBA5628
CCGCCGGCAGGCCGCTGGCGGCCAGCACCGCCTGCACCAGCCGGTCGGTATTGGAATTCTTGATGGGACTGCCGGAAATTCCGAGAATGCGTGCGCTCATGGGGGATCCTCCTTAGTGGTTACGGACAAGCGGTTCGTGCCTCGTTGTTGTCATGAGGATAACCGCCATCGCCCCTGGCCACCGTAGCGGAAGCTACAAAGTACAAAGAGAAATATTTTTCAGCCCGGCGCGGCCATGACCACCAGCGAACGGCCCTCCTGCCGGATCTGCCCAGTTTTCCGAAGTTCCTGCATGGCCCTGGTCACGCTGACCCGGTGGGCGCCCACCAGAAAACCCAGTTCCTCATGGGTGAGGACAAAGGGCAACCGCCGGCCGCCGCCGGTTCCGGGACTGCCATGCTCGGCCGCCAGCCCGGCCAACAGCCGCAACAGTCGTTCCCCGAGGCCGCCGGCCGCCATATCCCCCACCTTTTCGGTCAGCAAGGCCAGCCGGGCGCTCAGGTTACGGATGATCTGCAGGCCGATGTTGGGATGCGCCAGCACGATCTCCTCGAATTCTTTGCGGCTGAAACCGCAGGTCATCACCGGTTCCAGGCAGACGGCGTCCACCGGGTAGCTGCCCGCCTCGCCGAGCACCATCTCCCCAATCACATCCCCGGCCTTGCGGATGTCCAGGATGATTTCGCTGCCGTTTTCCAGGAACCGGCTCAGTTTGACCCGGCCACACTTGAGGAGAAACATCTCGTCCGCTTCGTCGCCCTGGGTAAAAACGCTCTGCCCCTCCGTAAACCGTCGCCGCCGGGCGCGGCCGGCCAAGACCTCGCGTTCCGTCGGCGCCAGATCCCGAAAGACCCAGAGCTGCCCCAGGCAAACCGGCGCCGGCTCACTTCCTTGGGGCGCCATCTTTTCACAAAGGCATGCCATCGGCGCGACCGTACCGGCTACCAGCCGCCGCCCAGGGCCTTGATCAGGGAGATCATGGCCTGAAGGCGCTGGTTCTGGATTTGGATCACCGCCCGTTCGGCGGCCAGGGCGGTGCGTTCGCTCTCCACCACCTCCAGATAGCTGACCCGGCCGGCCCGGTAGCGTTTGCCGGAAAGTTCCGCCGCCTCGCTGGCCGTCGCTGCCGCCTGTTTTCGGGCCGTAGCCTGATCGGCCAGCCAGCGTCCGGCGGACAGGGAACGCTCCTGCTCGGCAATGGCCATTCCCTGGTCGAGGCGAAACAGAAGCTGACCAGGGACAACGGCATCGCCCTCGGCGAAGAAAATCTCCGCCACCCGGCCGGCGATTTCACTGGCGACAATCACCGCCTCATCGGCCCGCAAACTGCCGACGGCGCTGATTTCCCGGTCAGCCGGGCCGCTGATCACCAGGGCGGTTTCCACCGGCAGACCGGGGGGCGGCCCCCCGGCCCGATTGCCGGTCGCGGGATCGTCAGCCCCGGCCTGGCGGGTTTTCCCCCAGCAAACGGCCACGGCCAACAGCAGAACGAAAATTACCGCTGCCAGGGAAAGTTTACGGCCCCGGCCGGCGAGGAGTTGATCACTCTTCAACATGGTTTGCTCTCCTTGATCGCATCCCAGGCAGCTTCGGCGGTGCAGCGGATCAGCGCCTCGTCCACCGCCAGGTTGCGGTTGGTATGTTCCTTGGCCAGGGCGATTATCCGCCCAAAGACGATCGCTCCAACACCTCCATCGGGGCGTCCTTGATCAACCCCTGGCAACGGGCTTCGGCCAGCGGTTGCCGGACCACCTCTTCCTCTTCCGGCACCTGGACGTGACAATCACTGCCATAGGGGGAGTAATAATACTGCTCCATGAATCTGAATTCCTGGGGGGCGTCGATAAAAAGGCGTAGCAGGCGGCTGAAGATGGTGATGAAACGCGCCCGCACCGGCTGCTCCGGGGAGAGATCGGCGGTGAGGCGGAGACGGAAACTCTGGTGCAACTGGCGGAACAGTTGCTGAATCAGATCATCCTTGTCCTTAAAATAGCGATAGATGGTGCCGACCCCGATTCCCGCCCTGGCGGCGATGGCCGAGGTGGGGGCGCCGTGAAACCCCTGTTCGGCAAAGAGTTCCAGGGCCGCGGCCAGAATGCGCTCGCGCTTGTCATGGACGGGCATGGCGATGGTTCCTGGTTGATTAAGGGACGGCCTCAAGACGGAGTGAATGTTCACTCCGAATATAGCCGCGTTTTTTCCCCTGTCAAACCGTTCTCTTTCGGGTATAAAAAGGCGCATGACTTTTTCCTGCCGCAACTACGATTTCAACCTCAATAACTGCCAGAAGCTGAAAAGCGACTGCATTCCCGGTCGGCCCGGCTGCGTCCTGGAGGGCAAGGTGCGCCTGAGCGAGGAACTGGAAAAGCGGCTGGCGGAACTGGCCGCGAACCGGAAAAAGAAAGGCGGCTGATGGCAACAAGCGCCCTCCCCTTTTCCTTGCGGGCCTTCCCGGTCGGCGGCCGGGTTTTGCCGGCCGTGACCATCACCGGCCAGGCAGAACGCAACCGAGAAACTCTGCAACTCTTTTATCGGCTGGCCGGCGACCTGAACGGCTTGGCGCTTCCGCCGCCAGCCGCCGTCCCGGCCCTAAAAAACCGCTTATGGGAAGATACCTGTCTGGAATTTTTCCTGGCCCCGAACGACAGAGAGAGCTATTGGGAAGCTAATTTTTCTCCGGCCGGTCACTGGAATCTCTATCGTTTTGATCGCTATCGGGAGGGGATGGCGGAAGAAAAACAAATTTCCACGATCCCGGCCCAATGGCATCACACCGCAACCGGGCTGGAACTGACCCTGGAGCTTGACCTCGCTCCCTTGGTCGCGGCCGATCAGGCCATCATGGTCGGGATCAACGCCGTCCTCCGGGAAACCAGCGGGGCTATTTCCCACTGGGCCTTGCTTCACCCCCAGCCGCAACCGGACTTTCACGATCGCGCCGGTTTTCTGCTCACCTTTTGAGGAGTTCGCCACATGAAGAACAACATTCTCCTGATCGGATTCATGGGGGTCGGCAAGGGCCGCACCGCCAGGGCGCTGGCCGAGAAAACCGGCATGTACGCGGTGGATTGCGACGATCTCATCGAAAGCATGGCCAACATGAAGATCAAAAAGATTTTCGCCTCCCTGGGCGAGGCGCATTTTCGCAAATTGGAGCGGAACACCGCCAAATGGCTTGAAAAATCGGTAAACTCCACGGTGATTTCCTGCGGCGGCGGTTTTTTCAAGGTGGGCAATTTACATAAAATCGGCAAGGTCGTTTACCTGCACGCCGATTTTGACGAGATTGTCGAGGGAATCAAAACCGCGCCCAATGCCGACAAGAAAATCCGCAAAAGGCCGCTGCTGGAAGACCTGGACAAGGCCAAGGCGCTCTTTGCCGAGCGGGTTCCCCTTTACCGGCAAGCCGCCGATCTGGAAGTGGCGGTGACCGGCCGCACCGCCGAGCAGGTGGCAACGGAAATCTACAAGCAACTGGGCAAGAAAAAGAAGTAGGCTTCAGGGGGGCCAAAGATGGCCGCCAGCCCTGATTGGCGGCGGCGATAACGATCCGGGCGCAGGCCTCGGCATCGGAATCGGCCTGGTGATGGCGGAGGGCAATGCCCAGGCGGCGGCAGACATCGGAGAGCTTGGTGGGGCGGATGTTCCATTGCGCCCGCGCCAGTTGCACGGTGCAGACAAAGGGCTGAACCGGCGGCGGCAGTTGATGGGCGGCGCAACAGGCATGGAGTACCCCCCGGTCAAAGGGGGCGTTGTGGGCGGCGAGAAATTCCACCCCGGCCAATTCATCGGCGATCAGCGGCCAGATCTCGCCGAATCCCGGCGCTTCCCGCACATCATCCCAGGTCAGGCCGTGGATGTGGGTAAAGGCAAACCAGGACGAAGGCGGCCGGATCATTTCATGGATGGCGCGCACGATCCGCCCCTCCTCCACGATCACCATCCCCACCGAGCAGGCGCTATCCTGCCGGTAGTTGGCGGTCTCAAAGTCTATAGCCGCAAATCTGCGCAAAGGTCAATCCACCCAGTTTTCTATCCGCAGTCCTTCAACGCGGGAAAATTCACGGGTGTTGTTGGTGACGATGATCCAGCCCTCCGCACGGGCGTGGGCGGCCAGCCACAGGTCGTTGTTTCCGATCAGGCGGCCCTGTTTCTGCAAGTCGGCGCGAATGAGTCCGTAGTGATCGCCCGCGGCTTCGGGCATGGGGGCCACCTGAATTAACGTTTCGAGTTGCTTGATGGTGGCAAGGGCTTGTTCGGGAACAATGCTTTTTTCCGCTCCGAAACGCAGCTCTCCCAGAGTGATGACCGACATGGCCAGTTCCGAAGAGGCATGGCGGACAAAATGGGCGCGCACTGCCGGCGGGTGGTGCTTGGCGATGTAAATGCAGATGTTGGTGTCCAGCATGTAGCGGATACCCATCAAAAGTCCCTTTCCTGGGGCGTTGAATCATCACGCCCGTCGGCCATGAAATCGGCAGGGAGAGTGGCAAGGGTGTCGAAGATCGCCGCCGCGTTCAGCGGTCGGGGCCGAAGAATAATGTCCTCCCCGCAACGAAAAATTTCCACCCGCTTTACGTTCAGACGAAAATCCTTCGGCAGTCTGACCGCTTGGCTGTTGCCGGACTGAAAAACACTGGCGTAGGTCATAGTCTGCCTCCCTTAGCAAAATAGTATATACATTTAGTATGCCCTAGTCGCTACCGTCGGCACAAGCAAAAAATGTCAGCCGGTGGCGGCTGTGGTTCAGGGGGTGTTGTAGATGTAGCCTCGGTCGGGGGGGAGTTCCACCAGTTCGGCGAGGAGTTTTTCCACATGGGCCGCGAAGCCGGCCCCGGCCCCTTCGTACATGTTGAAGGCAATGTGGGCCCCGGCCTTTTCCAGGGCGTTGGCTTCGTCCGGGAATTGGGCCAGGGCGGCCACGTAGCCGTCGAAGCCGGCGGCCTTGAGTTGTTGCAGGGCGTAGAGGTTGGCGTGGTGGAGAGGCATGGCCAGGAGCACCATCCGCAGGCTGCCGTGCCGCGCCCGATTCCAGAAATCGGAGTCGGTGGCGTCGCCCTGGATCACCCGCCTCCCCTTGGTCTGGTGTTCCGCCACCTTGTCGCCGTTGCTTTCGATTCCCGCCACCACATCCCCGAACTGGCCGACAATGTAATCGTAAGCGCCGCTGCCGATCCGGCCCATCCCGAAAATCGCCACCTTGGCGTCGCCCAAGTGAATGGGCTGCTCTTCCGGCAGCCGTTCGCAGGATTCAAAGCGTTGCAGGAAATTGTGGAGACGGCTGTAAATGGTGTGGGCCGCCTGGTTGATGGGGGCGGCGGCGACAAAGGAGATAGCCAGGGCAATGGCGATAATCAGCATCCAGGATTGCGCCATCCAGCCGTTGCTCACCCCCACCGCCCCCACGATCAGGCCGAATTCGCTGTAGCTGGCCAGACTCATGGAAGCGAGAAAAGACGATCTGGCCCGCAACCGCAGGCGGGTAAGGAGGGCAAAAAAGAGGGCGGTTTTCAGCGGCAGCAGCAGCACCAGGAAACAGGCAATGCCGAAATCCGCCGGCCGGGGCAGGCCGGTTAGGCCGATCTGAAGGAAAAAACCGACCAGGAAAAGTTCCTTCAGGCTGAACAGGGTGTCGGAAATTTCCGAGGCCCGTTTGTTGTTGGCCAGCAGCATCCCCAGGGCCAGGGCGCCGAGATCGGGTTTCAGCCCCACCATGTCGAAGGAGGCGACCCCCAGGGCGAGGGCAGAAAAGAGGCCGAACATGGGCAGCAATTCGCCGTGGCCGCAGCGGTTGAGGATGTAATAGATCACCGGCCGCAGGAGGATGAAGGCCGCGATCAGGGGAATGGCCCAGAGAGAGGGCAGCTTGCCGGTGGAAGCGGTGAGAAAGAGGACCGCGAAAATGTCCTGCATAATCAGGATGCCGATGGCGGTGCGGCCGTGGAGAGAGAGCATTTCCCCCTTTTCCTCCAGGATTTTCACCGCAAAGACGGTACTGGAAAAGCTCAAGGCAAAGGCGATCAGCATCGCCCGGCCCAGGCCGGCATCGCTGAAGGCGGTAATTCCGGCCGCCCCCAGGAAGGCGAAAAGCAGCCCGAAGAGCATCACCGTAATTACCCCGTGAACCGAGGCCCCGGCCCAGACCTCGGTCTTGAGCAGGCTCTTGATTTTGAGCTTGAGGCCGATGGTAAAAAGCAGCAGGGTGACCCCCAGATCGGCGATGGTCTTGATAGTATCGTCGGTGTGGATGCCCAGACCGTGAAAGACAAAGCCGGCGGCCAGGAAGCCGACCAGGGGCGGCAATCCAACCTGGCGGGCAAGAAACCCCAGAAGAAAGGCGACCGAAAGGGTGACCGGATAAGCGGCGACAACCGAATGGGGGTCCATCTTTCTCCTCTTAGCGATGCGCGAGGCGTTTGATTACCAAGGAAACCAGATAAGCCAGGCCCGCCACCATGATGATGGTCGGGCCGCTGGGCAGATCGTACTGAAAACTGATCATTAGCCCGATGGTGACAAAGATCAGGCAACCGCAGGTGGCGCCCACCATCATCTGCCGAAGGGTGCTGGCCCAAGACCCGGCCACTGCCGCCGGCAGGGTGAGCAGGGCGATGACCATCACGATCCCCACCACCCGCACCAGCAACACCACGGTGAGAGCGGTGAGGCAGAGCAGAAGCAGGATGTAAAGATCGGTCCGCAGGCCGCGCAACCGGGCGAATTCCTCATCGAAACAGACCGCCAGCAGTTGGTGATAAAAAAGGCCGGCCACGGTCAGCACCAGCAGATCGAGGCCGATCACCAACCAGAGGTCGGTCTTCGAAAGGAGCAGGATATTGCCGAAGAGATAGCTCATCGGCTCGACATAGCCGGGGGTCTTGGCGATGAAGAGCAGTCCGGTCGCCATCCCCACCGCCCAGAGAGCGCCGATCACCGTGTCCTCCCGCTGCTTGGCGTGCAAGCTGACCAGGCCGATGATCAGGGCCGCCAGCAGGGCCGCGATTACCGCCCCGAACATGGGATCGAACCAGGCCAGACCCACCTTTTTCTGGAGATACAAACCGGCCCCGATCCCGCCCAGGACGCAGTGGGCAATGGCCCCGGCCAGATAGCTGATCCGGCGGGCCACCACGTAGGTGCCGACCACCCCGAAAGAAATGCTGGCCAAAGCTCCGACCAGGAAGGCATAGCGGAAAAAGGGAATATCCGGGTGGCGCAGGGCCTCGAGGAAGGCAGCAAAATCAATCATGGCGGCACCCTCCCGGATTTCCCTTGCAGTCGTGATCGTGGCGGATCATGGCCACGTCGCCGCCGTAGAGTTCCTGGATCATTTGGCCGGAAAGCTCGGAGGTGGGATGGATCGCCACCCGCCGGTTGACGCAGGCGATACTCCGGAAAAAGCTGGAAGCAAAGCCCACGTCATGGGTGACCACCAGGATGGTCTTTTCCCGGTTAAGCTCGGCCAGAAGGGCAAAAAGGTTCTGCTCGGTCGAACGGTCGATATTGGCGGTGGGTTCGTCGAGAAGGAGGATGT